>JAKLHH010000191.1 GCA_022710245.1 Myxococcota bacterium | reverse complement strand
CTCGGTGGGGCGCTCCCGGCCCAGCTCGGCGCGGACGGCCCTGCCGGCGTCGCCGCGCTCGCGCGTCGCCCGGTGGTGCTCCTTGCGCGAGGGGTCGCCGCGCTCCTTGCTGCGGGGCTCGAGGGTTCGCTCCTTGCGGGGCGGCTCGCCGGCGCGCTCGCGGCGGGCCTGCTCGGCGCGCTCCTTGTGCACCCGCATCTCCACCGTCGCGTCGTCCTCGGGCGGCGCGTCACCCAGCTCGCGGAGCAATTCGCCCTGCTCGCCTCCTTTGGAGGCTCCGCGATGAAGGGCAAATTCATCGGCCGCGGCGCCACGCGAGCCCGACGCCTGACCGTGACCGGCGCGCGGCTGCGGCAGGATCGTGCCCGCGACGTCGTGGATGGCCATGGTCGGCTCGCCGTCCTCGTCCTCGGCGGCCCAGTCGGCGAGCTCCGGCCGCTGCGACCAGGCGTCCTCCGAGCGCGGCGGGGTCGGCCAGCTCAGGCTCGGCTCGCCGGAGTCGGAGCGAGAGGCGCCTCGCGCGTCCGCCTCGCCGGTCTGCCGCAGGCTGCTCTCGCGCAGGTCGCTGACGTCGAAGGCGGGGGTGGAGGGCTCCTTGGGTTTGCCCCCGAGCCCCATCCGCTCGAGCTGGAGCCGCGTCGGCTCGAAGCCCACGCGCGGGTCGAGCTTGGGGGCGCGCGCGGTGGAGCCCTGCTCCTCGGGCGGCGTCGGCCCGAGCACGGCCTGCAGGCCGGTGAAGACGCTGGTCAGCTCCACGCCGGAGAACGCGCGCGAGGGCTCCTCGCCCCCGGCCAGCACCTCGGTGCCCGGGCGGTGCGCGTCGCCGCTCACCTCCTGCTCCTCCTGCTCGGGCTCGCGGTTCCAGTGCGAGGGGTCCTCGCCGCAGACGTCGCGCAGGTGCGCGGCGAGGTCCGGCGCCGAGAAGAGCATCGCGCTCTCGTAGGCGACCTGGACCAGCGCGTCCTGGAACTCGAGCGCGGTCTGGTAGCGATCGTCGGCGTTGAAGGCGAGCGCCTTCGCCATCACCACGTCCATGCCCGTGGGGACGCCCGGGAGGCCCTCGAGCGGCGCCACCGGCTGGTTGTAGATCTGGTCGGGCGTGGTGAGGAGGTCGGCGACGAAGAGGCGCTCGCCAGCCAGCATCTCGTGCAGGCAGACGGCGAGCGAGTAGAGGTCGCTGCGGCTGTCGAGCGGCGGCTCCCCGTAGGCCTGCTCGGGCGACATGTAGCCGACCTTGCCCTTGACCCGGTAGAAGACCGACTTGTGCGTCGAGGCCTTGGCGATGCCGAAGTCGGCGAGCTTCACCTCGCCGGCGGCGGAGATCATCACGTTCGAGGGCGAGACGTCGCGGTGGATCAGCTTGAGCGCCTGGCCGTCGCTGCTCTTCTTCTCGTGCGCGTAGGCCAGGGCGGAGAGCACCTCGCGCGCGATGAAGATGGAGGCGGCGGGGTCGAGGCGGTGGCCGCGCTGCTTGACCCGGCGCAGGATGGTGCGCAGATCGCCGCCGCGCACGTACTCCATGACGATGAAGTAGTCGTTGCCCGCCGCGACGAGGTCGATGGTGTGGACGATGTTGGCGTGGTCGAGGGCGGCGGAGAGCTTCGCCTCGCGCAGGAAGAGGTCGATGAACTCGGGCTGCGAGGTGAACTCGGGGAGCAGCTGCTTGAGCACCACCTCCTTCTCGAACCCCCCCATCCCCACCTTCTTGCCGAGGAAGATGGCGCCCATCCCTCCCTCGGCGATGTACTCGACGATGAGGTACTTGTCGACGTCGGTCTGGACGACGGCGTGTTCCATGCACGAGGGGCGGGGCCCGGAGATGTCTTCCGGGACGTGGCCTTGGGCTAGTCTACGGCCCCTGCCGGCGTCGCCACAAGTCACAAGGCAGGGCACGGAGCCAGCGGCGGCGTGGCGAGGCACCACGCTCGCCGCCCCGACCGGGCCGGGCGGGCGCGCCCGAGCGCTCCTTACGAAGTCGTTACAGCGGCGCCTGACGTCCGACGCTAAGCTGCTGTCGATGAGGCGATGGGCGCTCATGCTCGTGCTCCTGACAGGCGCCGTGGCGTGCCGGGCCGAGGACCAGCTGTGCAGCAAGCCCTCGCCGAGATCTGCCCTGCTCGCCTCCTTCGGAGGCTCCGCGATGGAGGGCAAGTTTGCCGCGCAGACCCGCGCACACCCGCGCGGCGCGCGAGCCCGGCTCGAGGGGGGGCCGATCGCGCCCGACTGGCCAGCCCGGATCAGCTTCGCGCGCCTCGGCGTCCCGATGGAGGAGCTGCAGCGCCAGCAGTGGGGCTCGCGCCCGCTGCCGCACAGGCTCCGAGGCGAGGGCGTCCACGTTCAGAGCTACGGGGGCCCAGGCCCCTCCGGCCACGGGCTCGTCACCACCGTCTACTTTGTCGTCGCAGCGAGGGTGTTCTACCTGCACAGCAACTGCGGGCAGGGGCACATGGACGGGATCCTCGGTCCCTTCCAGGGCGACCCTCGCGAGGTGCTGGCCGCGACGGACAGCGGGCGCTAGATGAACGAGCGCGATTCCGCTCGTTCATGTAGGTTTGCTGGAGGACGGGTCGCGATCGCTCCCCGTCGGAAAGGCTGCTAAGCCACCGGTGACGATTCGTGGTTGAGTGTTCGAGAATCGTGACCGGTGACTTAGAGTTCGAAGCTCGCAGCCACGAGGACCTCACGCCGATGCCGCAGCCAACCACACCCCTCACCGCGCTGCTCAGGGTGCGGGGCATGATCAAGGAGCGGCGGGAGGAGGCGCTCGCCGCCGCGACGCGCGCGCTCGAGCAGGCCGGGGCGGCGCTCGCCCTGGTGCTCGAGCGCGAGCGGGCCCAGGAGGTGCTGGTCGCCGAGGCGCGCGAAGGGCTGCGACCGGCTGCGGTGTGTTCCGTCGCCGAGCTGCACCGGCGAGAGGCGTTCCTCGCGGGGCAGCTCTCGCGGCTCGCCGCGCGGCGGGAGGAGAGAGGCGCCGCAGCGGCTCGTCGCGACGAGCGCGAGCGCGAGCGCGAGGCGGCGCGGGCGGCGCTCGTCGCCGCGCAGGGCGAGCTCGAGGCGGTGGAGCGGAGCTGGGAGGCGTGGGACCGCGCGCGGCGCGCCGAGGCGGAGCGGCGCGCGGAGCAGGAGCTCGAGGACCTGGTGGCGTCGCGCGGGCGGCCGCGATCGAGGTGAGCGCTCGACCGGCCTCGCCCTCGGAGCGCGAGAGCACGAGGAGGCGCAGCGATCGCGAGGCGAAGGACGCGCAGGGGAGCTCAGAGCGACTGGAGCTCAGAGCGACTGACACGGGATGGTCACCGCCGCGACCCCCTTCTCCCCGGCGGCGGTGACGCTGAAGGTCGGCTTGCGCAGGTCCATCAGCGCCGTCTGCGAGCCGTCCTTGCTCTGCAGCCGGAAGCGCGCCCAGTAGGGCCGGCCGGTCGGCAGGCCGTGGAAGGTCGTACGGAAGACGCCGCTCCCATCCTCGTCGACCAGCGGCTGGTACGGCCAGATCACGAAGGCCCTGCCGTCGACCGCCGCCACCTCGGTGAGCCGCCAGCTGGAGTCCTCCTCGCAGCGGGCGCTGAACTCCACGCTCCCCGCCGGGTGCGGGAACAGGTCGAGCTTGAGGTCGCTGGTCTTGCCGGCGACCAGGTCGACGGAGAGCGGCGAGGCCTCTCGGTAGACCTGCACCCAGCCGTCCCCCGCCAGGTAGCCGAGCGCGGTCAGGCGCCGGCCCGCGCCAGCAGCCACCGCGATCTCCACCGCGACCTCGCCGGTCGCGGACTCGCCCGCGCCGATCCCCTTCTCGGGAGTCGGCCAGGTGCCGGTCGCCAGGGTGTAGTCCTGCGACTCGACGCTGACCCGCACCAGCTTGGGGAAGCGATCGAGGTGGAAGAGCCCCTGCTGATCCCAGGGCCCGGTCGTCTCGGCGGCGGCGCGCTGGCCGACGGGCGGCAGCTCGACGCCGAGCTGCAGCCGCACCACCTCGGCCTCCTCGGGGAGCGGCTCGACCAGGCAGCCGCCGAGGAGCGGCGCGAGCAGGAGCGGCGCGAGCAGGAGCGGCGCGAGCAGGAGCGGCGCGAGCAGGCGCGGCGCGAGCAGGAGCGGCGCGAGCAGGAGCGGCGCGAGCAGGCGCGGGGCTAGACGCGAGAGCGATCGCGAGAGCCAGAGCGAGAGCGACGACACCAGCAGCAGGAGAGCGCGGGTCATTGGGGGATCCTCGGGATGCCGACCACGCGCAGCCGGAGCAGCGAGCCGCTCCGCTCGAGCGGGTTCACGCCGGGGCCGCTGCCGAGGACGGGCGCCCCGCCCGGGCCGCGGCTCTCGGTGCAGCCGCAGGAGGCCGCCTGCCGCTCGGAGCGCCGCTGCTCGCGCGTCCACTGCTCGGCCCGGCGCACCTCGGCGAGGGTCACCTCGGGAGGGCGCGAGCGCCAGGCGGGCGGCGGCTGGAAGCGCGAGAGCTCGGCGAGCAGCGGCTCGGGCGGCGCGCCGGGGGTGAGCTCGGCGCGGGTGAGCCCCAGCCGGACCGCGTGGCCGGCGGTGGGCTGGACGCCGGCCGCGAGGCCCGGCTCGTCGGCGATCGCCCGCGCGAAGCGGAGGACCGGCCCCACCGCGCCCCCCGGGAGCGGCCTGAGCGAGGCCCGGCCTTCGAGGACGAAGAGGCGCTCGCCGTCGAGGAGCGCGGTCCCGTCGAGCTCGAGGCGCCAGCCCGCCGCCTGCAGCGCGCCGGCGCCGGCCAGCCGCAGCGCGCGGCCCTCGAGGACGTCCACCTCGGCGGCGCGGCCGAGGAGCCGGACCCGCGCGGGGCCACGGACCGCCAGCGCCAGCGCGCCGGCCGGCGTCTCGACGAGGAGCTGCGCCACCGCGCCGCAGGAGAGGTCGAGGAGCGCGCCGGCGGGCCAGCGCGAGGGCGCAACGGTCGCCTCGCCGTCGACCCTGGCGGCGCCGGTCAACGAGAGCAGGCGCAGCGGACGGGCCGGGCCGGCGGCGCGCGCCGGCGCGGCGAGGGCGCAGAGGGCGCAGACCGTGCAGAGCGCGCCCGCGAGCGCGCGAGCGGTGCGGATCATGGCGTGCTCCAGCTGAGGCCGAGCGTGAAGAGGTCGCGCCCGTAGGTGTAGGTCGTCAGCGTCGAGAAGTTCTGCAGGCGCTGGTAGACCGCGCGCAGGCGCAGGCCGTGCGGCAGCGCGCGGCCCAGCTCGGCGGTGATCGCCAGGTTGTGGTCGACGCGCTGGTCGATCCAGCGCGTGCTCCCCGCCGAGTCGAGGTGGTTCTGGTACTCGTAGCCGACGCGCAGGCCGCAGATGATCCCGAGCGGCGCGAGGAACGAGCCGCCCAGGCTGAGGCCCGGCGCGATGGTGTTGTAGTCCGGGCTCTGCGCCGACTCGTGGCGCACGGTCATCGCGCCGAGGAGGCGGAGCCGCTCGCCGAGGAGGGTCCAGGCGTACTCGAAGCCGACCTCGTTGCCCCAGTTGCTGCGCGCGAGGTCGGCGAAGGTCGAGCGGGTCAGGCTGTAGCGGAGCTGCAGCTGCGTGTGCCCAGCCTCGAGGCGCTGCAGCGAGAGGTGGCCGCCGTGCTGCTCGAGGAAGAGGTGGTGCGCGTCGGCGAGCGGCGGGGCGCCGTCGAGGAAGAGGAGCCCGAAGCTGTAGCCGCCCGAGACCTGCAGCGCGGTGCCCTCGGAGCCGAGGCGGCGCGCGTAGAAGGCCGCGGCGCGGAGCTCGGTCGGGCTCGCGTCGCGCGCGCCGACCTGCTGGTCGGCCGGCTGCGCGCCGGCCGGAAAGTAGAAGGAGCGCGCGGCGGCGAGCTCGCCCCAGAGGAGGTTCCGCGCGCTGACCCAGGGGCGCAGCGTCAGGCTGCCCGCCACGCTCGGGCCCACCGCGGGCGGCGAGGTCGTCTCGTGCTCGTAGAGCGGGTTGCTGTCGACGGTCATCCCGGCGGTCAGCTCGGCCGAGATCCAGGAGGTGGGCGTCCCCTCGGCGGCGTGCGCGGCGCGCAGGAGCTGCCGCGCCGCCGGGCCTCGCGCGCCGGCGAGCGCCGGGCCGAGCGCGAGGCGGCTCTGCTCCCAGCGGCGGTCGAGGTAGAGCGCGAGGCCCAGCTGGAGCGACGCGTCGGCCTCGTCGACGCCGGGCAGCGCGCGGGCGCGGGTCAGCTCCTCCGCGGCGCTCGTCGCCTCGCCGAGGCGGAGCAGCGCGACGCCGTGGAAGTAGCGGACCTGGCCGTCCTTTGGCGCCAGCTCCGCGGCGCGCTCGAGGACGCGCGCGGCCCAGGCGGCGTTGCCCTCCTGCAGGTAGGCCTGCCCGAGGTCGAGGAGCAGGCGCGGGTCGTCCGGCGCCGCCCGCGAGGCGGCCGCCAGCGCGCGCCGCCCCTCGGCGAGCTGGCCGAGCTGGATCAGCGCGAGGCCGAGGTAGTGGCCCGCCGCTGCGCTCTCACCCCCGCGCGCCCGCGCGAGCGCCTGGCGCAGGAGCGGCACCGCGCCCCGCAGGTCGCCCGCCTGGTAGCGCTCGATCCCCTGAGCGCAGAGGAGGTCCGGCGGTGCCGCCGGCAGCGGCAGAGGGAGCAGGCAGAGCGCGACGAGCACGATCGTCGCGACGGCGAGCGAGGAGCGTTCACTCCGCATAGATCTCACGCAGGCGCTGCTTGAGCTGGTCGACGAGCGAGGAGTCGAAGCTCTCCTTGGTCACCATGCGCCCCTTGCGATCGATCAGGATCGCGTCGTACGAGGTGGTGCCGTAGAGCCCGAAGACGCCCTTGCCCGGGTCGACGCTCGACGGGTCGACGAAGAGCGGGAAGGTGACGCGGTCGAAGTCCGAGGGGTGCGGCGTGCTCCAGCTGGCGCCGTTGGTGAGGACGCCGAGGAAGACGAGGTCCGTCAGCCCCTCGGCGCGGAGCGGCCGCAGCAGGTCGTTCTCGAGGAGGACAGCCTGCCCTCCGCAGTGCGGTCAGGTGATCCAGCCGAAGTAGAGGAGCACCACCTTCCCGCGCGTGCTGCTCAGGCAGAGCTCCTGCCCGGCGAGGCCCGAGGCGGGGTTCGCCACCTCGAGGCAGAAGCTCGGCGCGGCGATGCGCTCGTCGAAGCTGAACTCGCAGCGGTGGGCGACGCAGTGCTTGCCGTCGTAGACCTTGTTCGGCCAGCAGTCGCTGTCCTGGCGGCACTCCACGTAGCAGGCGCCGCGCGCGCTGCAGCGCTCGTCCGTGGCGCAGTCGTAGTCGGCGTGGCACTGGCTCTCGACGATGCAGCCGCCGAGGAGCGCGCCGAGGGAGGCGAGCCCGAGAGAGAGCAGGAGCCGAACGCGGTTGCTGCCCTGGAGACGGCAGAGCAGACGATCGAGGGGGAGACGCACCGCTCGCATCAGAGCCCTCCGCTGGTGGTGTGGAGGATGACGCCGCCCGCGCCCACCGCCCAGCCCTCGCTCGCCGAGGCGAAGCAGACGCCCTCCAGGCGCGCGGTGGTCGGGCTCGCCTGGGCGCTCCAGCTCTGGCCGCCGTCGGCGCTGGTGAGGATGGTCCCGCCCGCGCCCACCGCGAAGGCGTGGCTCGCGTCGGCGAAGGCCACGTCCCAGAGCTCCACGCTGGCCGGCGAGGTCACCGCGCCCCAGACCTCGCCCTTGCCGTCGGTCGAGCGGACGATGGCGCCCGCCGCGCCCACCGCCAGGCCGCTCGAGGCGCCGGAGAAGGTGATCGCGCGCAGCACCTGGGCGGTGCCGGCCGGCACCGTGGTCCAGGTCGGCGTGTAGCTGGGCGGCGTGCTCGCGCTCCCGTCCTCGAGCTTGTAGATCAGCCCGCCGGTGTCGCCGACGATCCAGCCCGAGCTCCCCAGGCGGAAGACGTCATAGAAGACCTTGCCCGCGAAGGTGCTCGGCCCGCAGACCCAGCTGTAGCCGCTGAAGTACTTGAAGCCGGCCTCGCCCGAGACCGCGACGCCGGCGCCGTAGCCGGCCGTCGCCGTGTGCAGGTGGAGCCCGTAGAAGGTCTCGAAGACGAAGGCGCTGCACTGCGGAGCCACGCTCCAGGTGCCGCTCGAGGTGGTGAGGTTCGTCTGCCAGATGGTCGAGTCCTTGCCGCCGGCGACGCCGTAGGTCGCGTCGGCGAAGGCGACGGTGTGGAGGTCGGAGGTGCTCGGCGTGCAGGGCGAGCCCCCGAGGCAGGCGAGCTCCTGGTTGAAGACGGTCGAGGCGGGGGCGGCGTGCAGGATGGTGCCCTTGTCGCCGACCGCGACCACGTGGCCAGCCACGCAGGCCACGTCGTGCAGGTCCTCGGCCGAGAGCGCCACCACCTTCTGCCAGCCGGCCGGCGGCGCGGCCTCGCCGCGCGCGTCGGTGGCGGCGTCGGGCCGCCCCTGATCGGCGCGCCGCGCGTCGGCCCGCAGGTCGGGCGCGAGCCTCTGATCGTGGGCGTGGCCGTGGTCGAGGAGCAGATCGGGCCAGAGGGGGACCTGGCGATCGGCGGCGGCTGTGGCACGGTCCGAGCAGCCGGCGAGCAGGACCAGGAGACAGATCGCGGCGCGCATGCCCGGATGATAGCCCAGCTGTGGCCGCCGCCACCACTGGCCTCGCCCGGGCAGCTCTGACTCGTCCGGGAGGTGCGCCTGCGGGCTTGCACCGCGGGCGACCTTTGGCCATGCTCGGGCCGTGCAGCGGATCCTGGTCACGCACCCGCTCGTCGCGGGCGGCCTCGACGCCCTCGCCGGCCGCTACGAGGTCGTGGTCGCCGGGGGACTCGAGCGCCCCGAGGAGCTCCGCGCGGCGGTGGCCGGCTTCGACGCCCTGATCCCGTCGGTCTGCGCGCGCGTCACCGCCGCGGTGCTCGAGGCGGCGGACCGCCTCCGCGTGGTGGCGAACTGCGGGGTCGGCTACGACAACGTGGACGTCGCCGCGGCACGCGCCCGCGGGGTGGTGGTCACCAACACGCCGGGGGTCCTCACCGAGGCGACCGCGGACCTCACCTGGGCCGCGCTCCTCGCCGTGGTCCGGCGCGTGGTGGAGGGGGACGCGCTGGTCCGCTCGGGGCGGTTCCAGGGCTTCGGCCCCACGCTGCTCCTCGGCGTCGACCTGGCGGGCAAGACGCTCGGCGTGGTCGGCCTCGGCCAGATCGGCCGCGCGGTGGCGCGGCGCGCGGCGGGCTTCGGGCTGCGCGTGGTCTTCGCCGATCCGGCCGCCCCCGGAGAGGTCGACGTCGGGGCCGGCGTCCTCGCCCGCGGCCTGCCGCTCGAGCAGCTCCTCGCCGAGGCGGACCTCGTCTCGCTCCACGTGCCGCTGACTCCGGAGACCCGGCACCTCCTCGACGCGCGGCGGCTGGCGCTGCTCCGGCGCGGCGCCTACCTGATCAACACCTCGCGCGGCCCGGTCATCGACGAGGCCGCGCTGGCCCTGCGGCTCGCCGGCGGGCACCTCGCGGGCGCGGCGCTCGATGTCTACGAGCATGAGCCCCGGCTGGCGGAGGGCCTGACCGGGCTGCCGAACGTCGTGCTGCTCCCGCACATCGGCAGCGCCACGGTCGAGACGCGCCGCCGCATGGCACAGATGGCCGCCGCCAATGCCGACGCCGTGCTGCAGGGCCGGGCGCCCCCGAACCGGGTCGGTGAGGCGGCCGGCTGACGCCCCGCGTGCAAGAAAGACGGGAAGAAGATCGACCCCGGGGAAGTAGATTCCTGCCGTCAGTCACCGTTTTTTGGTTGCTCAGGGCGACGGAGATCGTCTAGTCTCGGCCCGACCAAAGCAAACGACGGTAGGAACTCTTTTTCTTCCCCGAGGGAAGACTGCAAGGAGGAATTGAATGCGTATCGCTGGCGGAGTGCTCCTGTTGCTCATCGGCGTCTTCAGCCTGGTCGAGGGTGGTTGCGTGGCGATCGGCTGCCACGCGGCTGGCA
>JAKLHH010000190.1 GCA_022710245.1 Myxococcota bacterium | reverse complement strand
CGAGGCCTGGTGGCAGGAGCTCGACCAGGCGGCCCGCGTGATCCTCGCGCCGGAGACGAAGACGAAGACGAAGAAGAAGCCGAAGACGAAGAACGGGACGCCGCGCGCCTCGCGCTAGACCCAATACAAGCGCATCCTCGACGAGGATGAAGCTCCGCCAGCCATGAAGTATCGTCGACCTTCGTCGCGAAGGTCGGCGATACTTCATGGTGCCGGGCGCCGGTGACCCGCGCGGGGGACGGCGTCGGCGGCGCCCCGCCTCGGCTCGCGTCGGTTCTCGCGAAATCACGTTAGTCTTCGCCGTCGGGCTCGGCGCCACGTCGACGCTCCGGCGGTGGAAGCTCCGCCAGCCATGAAGTATCGTCGACCTTCGTCGCGAAGGTCGGAGCTATTTCATGGTGAGCTCGTCTGGCCGTTCCGCGAGAGGCCGCGCCCGCGCGCATTCCTTCACTCGCGCCCCCAGCCGCGCTAGTCTTGCCCGGTGGAGCCTGCCCGCCAGCCGCCGCCGTCGTCAGCACGCCCCCCGGCGCCGTCGTGGGAGGCCCTCGACCAGCCCACCGCCCAGGGCGCCAAGGGCATCTTCCGGCGCTTCATCATCATCGCCGTCGGCCTCAACGCCCTGGTCGGCACCGCGGTCGTCATCTTCGACGTCGCCGACTCCATCTGGACCACCCACGACTTCCTGCGCGACACCGGCCAGCTGGCGACGCGCATCACGAACGGGCTGCGCCAGGAGCGCCCGCAGCCCGAGGACTGGGCGGTGCGGCGCGCCTCGCAGCTGACCGGCCTCCCGATGGCGCTCCTCGACGCGTCGGGCGGCGTCCACCACCCGACGGTCGCGGGGATCGACGCGGCGCTCCAGCGGGTCTACCGCGGGGAGCGCCCCGGCCTCGGCACCCGCTTCGCGGTGCGGGGCTCGCTCGGCGAGCTCAGCGGCGCCTGGGTGGTGAGCCGCTACTCGGAGACGCGCCGGCTCCTGGTCATCGTCACCCGGCACCCCGAGGACGAGGGCCTCGCCGAGTACATGACGATCGCCGCCGGCCTGACCGGGCTCGGCCTCGCGGTCTCCTTCGTGATCATGCTGATCACCTCCAACTGGATGCTGCGGCGGCCGCTCTCGCGCCTCGTCTCGCAGCTGACCAGCGCGCTCGCCAAGGACGTGCAGCGCCGGCGCGACGCCGAGGAGGCCGCCGTCGCCGCGCGGATGGAGGCCGAGGAGCACCTCGCCTTCCGCGACTACCTGATCGACGCCTCCGAGGCCTTCGGCATCGTCGCCACCGACGCCGAGGGCAAGATCCAGATCCTGAACCGCGCGGCCGAGCAGATCCTGCGCACGCCCGCCGCCGAGGTGGAGGGCAAGCTCCGCCTCGACGAGCTGCTCCGCCGCCCGCCGCTGGTCCGCGACAAGTCGTTCCCGCTCCTGCACCCGGACGAGGGCGAGGAGTTCGTCATCGACCGCGAGGGCAAGGAGCACCTCCTCGACCTCAAGCGCAGCGACATCCGCGACGCCGACGGCAAGGTGCGCGGGCTCCTGGTCACCTTCGTCGACGTCACCGAGCGCCGCCGCCTGGAGGCGGAGCTGCAGCTCAACGAGCTCAAGCTCCTGCAGAGCGCCAAGCTCGCCACCCTCGGCGAGATGGCGACCGGCATCGCCCACGAGCTCAACCAGCCGCTCAACAACATCTCGCTCCTCGGCTCGCGCCTGCAGCGCAAGCTGCACGCGGGCTCGATCCCCGCCGAGGAGCGCGCGTTCTTCGAGGACAAGCTCGGCAAGGTGCAGACGCAGATCGAGCGCGCGGTGAAGATCATCGACCACCTGCGCACCTTCGGCCGCGTCCGCACCAAGACCATGGGCAGCGTCAGGGTGAAGGCCCCGGTCGAGGGGATGATGGTCTTCGTCAGCGAGCAGCTCCACGGCCACGGCATCGAGCTCTACGTGGAGATCCCCGACGACCTGCCCGCGGTGGTCGCCGACGAGGCGCAGCTCGAGCAGGTGCTGATGAACCTGGTCGTCAACGCGCGCGACGCGCTCGACGAGCTGCCCGAGGAGCCGGGACGGCCCAAGCTGATCCGGATCACCGCCGCGCGCACCACCCTCGAGGGCGAGATCCCCGGCGTCTGCATCAAGGTGATCGACAACGGCCCGGGGATGTTCCCCGAGGTGATCGAGCGCATCTTCGACCCCTTCTTCACCACCAAGGAGGTGGGGAAGGGGACCGGCCTCGGTCTCTCCATCAGCTACGGGCTGGTGCGGGATTTCGGGGGGCGTCTTGAGGTAGAATCCGAGGTCGGCAGGGGCAGCACCTTCTCCGTGCGGCTGCGCATCGCGGACACGGGGCAGGCCCAGCACCCCCAGCACCCGGCCGGAGGCGGAGCGTGACCCTGACCCCGAGCAGCACGGGCACCGCCCGGACCAAGATCCTCCTCGTCGACGACGAGCAGCTCGTGCGCGAGGAGCTCGGCGCGCTCCTCGAGGACGAGGGCTACGAGGTGATCACCGGCTCGGACGGCGAGGAGGGGCTCGACCTCTTCCGCCGCGTCCACCCGGACCTGGTCATCACCGACGTGCGCATGCCGCGCCGCGACGGGCTCTCGGTGGCGATGACCATCCGCCAGGAGAACCCGGCGGTGCCGGTCACGGTGATCACCGGCCACGGCTCCGAGTCGATGGCGATCGAGGCGCTCCGCGCCGGGGTGACGGACTTCGTCAAGAAGCCGGTGCGCCTCGACGACCTCACCGCGGCGCTGCTGCGCATGGAGGCCGCGCGGCAGCCGGTCGGCACCGGGAGCGAGCTGCCGGCGGCGGTGGAGCTGGTGCAGAGCTCCTGGACCTACCGCCTCGGTAACGACCTCACCGCGGTGCCGCCCTTCGTCGACGTGCTGCTCAGGCGCTGCGCCGGCGGCATCGACCGCACGGCGGTCCTCGAGCTCAGCCTGGCGGTCCGCGAGCTGGTGACGAACGCCATCGAGCACGGCAACCTCGAGCTCAGCTACGAGGAGAAGACGCGGGCGCTCGAGGCCGGGGCGCTCGACCGGGTCCTGCGCGAGCGGGCGGAGTCGCAGGCGTTCCGCGAGCGCCGGGTGACGGTGCTCGCCGCGCGCGAGGGGCGGCGGCTGCGCATCGCGATCAGCGACGAGGGCGGCGGCTTCGACTGGCGCGCGCTCCCCGACCCGACCGACACCCTGCACCTCCTCTCCGCCCACGGCCGCGGCGTGCTCCTCGCGCGGCTCTCGGTGGACACGCTCAGCTTCAACGACGTCGGCAACGCGGTCACGCTCGAGAAGCTCTTCTAGCTCAGCGATCGGCGGCGCGCGGGGCCCCGCTCGCGGGGGGCGCTGGTCCTGGCGAAGAACCCGTCGAGGCCCTGCAGCTCGACCTGCTGCCCCTTGACGGCCGGGCTCCCGCGGCGGTCCACGCCGGGCGTGACGTGCAGATGCCCTGTTCTCCAGAGCAAGGTTGGGGGTGTGACCGGACTCCCACCCTCGAATCTTGCGCGAATTCGCGCAAGGTTGGAGGGGAGACCTGGGGTCCCCCCTCGAATCTTGCGCGAATTCGCGCAAGGTTGGGGGTGTGACCGGACTCCCGCCCCCTGACCTTGCCCTGGGAGCGCAAGAGTGCGGGGTGGGAAGAACGGCCCCGCGTCCCTTCGGGACGCTCCGGATGAGACAGCAGCGCCCGCCCCACCCCTCGCTGACTCGCGGGCAAGCGCAGTGCGAAGCACGGCCGCCGCGCCCGCTGCGGGCAGCTCGGGGCGGGGCCTTGGGGGCGCCGGTCCTCGCGTCCTTCAGGACGCTGCGGAGTGAACCAACAACGCCCTCCCGCGCCGCCCCACGCGCCGCCTCACACGCCGCCTCATCGCGACCTCTGAGCTCACTCCCCGGAGAGTCGCCAGAGCACGCGCTCGGTGAAGCGCGCGCGCAGGTAGAAGCCGCGGGGGACCTCGGCGAGCGCCTCGCCCTCGGGGCCGCGCGCGGCCGGGGCGCGATCGGCGGCGCGGCGCGCCTTGGGGCGGATCTGCAGCACCTCGCCGAGGTGCGCGGTGATCTGCTCGAGGCCGCCGGCGGCGATGCGCCCCATCAAGAGCGACCAGTCGGCGCAGAGGAGCGCCTCCTCCTCGGGGCTCGGGCGCCAGAGGCGCGGGGTGCCGAGGTGGCGCTCGGGGAGCGGCGCGGTCGACGGCGCCTCGACGGGGAACCAGAGCACGCAGGCGAGCTTGCGGCGGGCGCGCGAGGTCGCCCACTCCTCGCGCGCGGCGGCGCAGAGGTTGATGCCGCAGACGAAGGTCGACTCGCGGACGCGGCCGAGGGCGTCGACGGGGATGGTCTTCAGCTCGACGCCGAGCTCGGGGAAGTCGGGCAGGTCGCGGTTGCCGCCGCTCGCGCCGAGCGCGAGCTCGAGGAGCGCGCCGACGCGGCCCTTGCCGTGGAGGAGCTCGGCGGGGAGCACCTGGCCGAGCTCCGCGGCGAGCGCGCCGAGGGTGAGCCCGTCGAGGGCGCGGGCGCGCTCGAGGAGGTCGGCGTGCGAGGCGGGCGGCGGGATCGGCATCAGGGGCGAGCTTGCGGCGAGGGCGGTGGGGGAGTCAATCGGGGGATCGGGGTCGTCATCAAGGCGTGCACGAGCGAGGGCGTGGTGAGCCGCGAGCGCTGCACGCTGATGCGCCAGGACCCGACCCCGCCGCACAAGATCGGCCTCTTCTCCTGCGACCCGCTGCCGCGCTGAGCCGCCGCCCCGGGCGAGGGGCGGTCAGTAGTTGTGCACCAGCACGCCGCCCGCGAAGTAGGTGTGCGGCGCTCCGACGCTGAGGTTGTAGACGGGCAGGTCCGCGAGGCGCTCGGCGCGCGAGCGGACCTCGAGGTGGCGGCCGTCGCGGGAGAGGAGCCGGTCGCCGGGCCGCAGCGAGGTGGCGGTGCGGAAGACGTGGAGCGCCGGCAGGTAGAAGGGGTGCTCGGGGGTGACCTCGAGCGCGCTCCCGTCGGAGAGCGCCAGGCGCACGAGGCGGCTCGACCGCGTCACCCGGACGCGCCGCACGCGCGCCTCGACCGTGCGGTCGCGCGCGAGGTCACGGGCGAGGACGAGCATGCCGGGGCCCAGCTCCTCGATGGCGAGCGCGCCCCGGGGCGTCGCGACCGGCGTCCCCACCACGAAGCAGACCGCGCCGGCCTCCCCGGAGCGAGCCAGGCCCTCGGCCTGCAGCCAGGCCGGCCCCTTCCGTGGACAGGCGAGGAAGTCGTAGCGCTGCGAGCACTCCACGATCGAGGAGCTCTCCTCGGATCCGATCGTGGCGCGGAAGACCACGCGCTCGTCCTTCCCGAGCGTGGCGCGCGCCGTCTCGTAGAGCGGGCGGGGCAGCTCCAGCCCCACCTTGCCCGTCGCGCAGGCGAGGCGGCGTCGGGCGCCGAGGCCGCCGCCCGCCGGCGCGATCACCCAGGCGACCGAGCTCGCGCTCGCGGGCCAGCTGCGGACCTCGAGGGAGAGCTCGAGGCCGCAGTCGTAGCTCTGCGGCGCGGCGCGCAGCGGCAGCTCCTCGGGGGGCTCGGGGGCGGCCACCACCGGCGCGCTGTCCGTCGCCCCGCGCTTCGCGCTGTCCGTCGCCCCGCGCTTCGCGTGGCGTGCGTCGCCGATCAGGAAGCCCTCGGCGAAGTAGGTGTCAGGGTGCGCGACGTCGAGTCTGCCCCCGACCGTGACGCCCTCGTCGGTCTCGCTGGAGCTGCGGACCTTCACCCGGCCTCCGTCCTCGCGCAGGAGCTCGTCCCCGACCGCGAGCTCGCGCGCCGCCTTGAATTGCGGGTCCTCGCGGCCTGCGGCCGCTCCGGGATGAGACCGCCGCAATTCGCCCTGCTCGCCTCCTGCGGAGGCTCCGCGATGAAGGGCGAATTCGCGCTGCGCCGGCACGTAGAGCGGGGTGGTCGGCGCGGTCACCAGGCGTCGGCCGTCGGCGAGCTCGAGCGCGACGGCCCTGGCGCGCGAGGAGCGGGGCTCGGGCAGGACCCTGAGGATGGTGGTCGCGACCCGGGCCCCGCTCTGCGGCTCCAGGCCGAGCACCACGTCTCCTTTGCGGAGCGAGTCGAGGGCGATCGGGCCCGAGGGCGTGGAGACCAGCGTCGTGAAGAGTCGGTCCTCGACGCCAGGGGCCGCGACCTGCGCATGGACCTCGGGCTCGGTCCCGCGCTTGCCCGGGAGGAGCCAGCCGGCGCGCGTGCGGGCGCAGGAGCGAAGCGCGTAGGAGCGACCACAGGTGACCAGGGGCGGCCTCAGCGTCAGCTCGAGGGCGAGCTCTCGGTCGAGGTGCGCGCGAACAACCGCGTCGAAGACCGCGCGCGGCAGCTCGCGCACGACCTGACCCTCATCGCAGCGGCGCAGGACCAGCGTCCCCTCGTGCTCGGTCGGCCGGGCGGAGGAGAGGATCAGCGCGACGCCGGTCACGTCCGAGGCGAGGGGAGCGGGCGGGTCGAGGCGATCCAGGTCGAGCTGGACGCGGATCGTACAGCCTCCCGCGCCGTGAACCCTCAGGTTGGGCAGGTCGCGCGTCTCGCCCGCCGCGGGTCGCGACGCGGGCAGGCTCGCGAGAGCGCGCGTCGCGGGAGCGCGCGTCGCGACCGCCGCGCGGGAGTCGGCCCGCGCCGGAGCGGGCGGCCCCCGCGGCGGCTCGCGGCAGGCGAGGAGCTGCAGCGCGAGGAGCAGAGCCACGATGCGGGAGGTAGGCATGGGTGAGGATACGGGCAGGTGGCGGGCGTCCTTCCAGCACGCCCACGGGTCCGCGAGGTGCCCCGCCCGCGAGGTGCCCCGCCCGCGAGGTGCCCCACCAGCGAGGTGCCCCATCAGCGACGCGCTCCGCGGTCAGCAGTCGTGCACCGGCACGCCACCCGCGGAGGTGTCCCCGCGAGCTGGCCCTCCGGGTGTCGGGTCTCCACGCGCCGCCGGTGATCGAGCCACGTGACCCGGCGATCTCGAGGCTGGCGGTGCCCCCGACGAGCGGTGTTAAGATGGGGGGTCATGTCGCTCCCCGAGGACTTCGGCAAGTACGTCCTCCTCTCCCGCCTCGGCTCGGGCGGCATGGCCGAGGTCTTCCTCGCGCGGGCCCACTCCATCGGCGGGTTCGAGAAGCTCCTCGCGATCAAGCGCCTGCTCCCCTTCTGCACGCAGGACCCGGAGACGGTCGCGCTGCTCATCGACGAGGCGAAGATCACCGTCGAGCTCACCCACCCGAACATCGTGCAGGTCTTCGACTTCGGCCGCGTCGAGGACACCTACTACATCGCGATGGAGTACGTGGACGGGCTCGACCTGAAGAGCCTGGTCCGCATCGACGAGCTCACCTCGCAGCCGATGGAGCTCGACCTCGCGCTCTACATCACCGGCTGCATCCTCGACTCGCTCGAGTTCGCGCACCGCCGCAGCGACAAGCACGGCCACTCGCTCGGCATCATCCACCGCGACGTGAGCCCCCACAACGTGCTCATCTCGCGCCACGGCCAGGTGAAGCTCACCGACTTCGGCGTCGCGCGCGCGGCGATCTCGGTGCACGTGAGCCGCGTCGGCGACATCCGCGGCAAGTTCAGCTACATGCCGCCCGAGCAGGTCTGCGGCGGCGAGATCGACCAGCGCGTGGACATCTTCGCGGCCGGCGCGATCCTCTACGAGCTCCTCTGCGGCTACGCGCCCTACCGCTCCTCGAGCGCCGGCGAGCAGCTGCAGCTCCTGCGCTACGAGGTGCAGCCGCCCTCCAGCTTCGGCCGCGCGCTGCCGCGCTCGCTGGAGGAGATCTGCCTGCGCGCCCTCGACAAGAGCCCCGACCGCCGCTTCGCGAGCGCCCGCGAGTTCGCCGTCGCGCTGCGCGAGCAGAGCCACCAGCTGGTCGGCGCCTCGCTGCCGCCGACGAGCGCCCTGGCCGAGCTGGTCGAGCGGCGGCTCGCCGAGCGCGCCGCGCGCCCCGAGGAGGAGGACAGCCAGCTGATGTCGATCGCCGACTACGGCCTGCCGGACGACAGCCTGATCCGGATGGAGGCCTCGGCGGTGCAGGCGCGGGCGATCGCCGACCTCGGCAGCGACCCGGGCAGCGACCCGGGCCCGCGCCTCCACGCCAGCGCCAGCGGACCGCAGATCGTGCGCGTCGACACCGATCCCCTGCCGGACCCGGGGCTGCTCGACCAGCCGACCGATGTCGAGCGTCACCTGGCGGAGCTGGTCCACCTCGGGCACCAGGCCGCGGGCGAGCGCCGGCTCCCGGTGACCGGGCCCGAGCGGCGCGAGGACGCCGACGAGCGACGCCTGCGCGTCACGCTGGTCGAGGAGGAGCCGACCGACTCGGGCGCGATGGCGCTCGCAGGAGGCGGGCGCCCGCCGCTCGATCCGGGCGCCAGCGCGGAGCTGGAGGCGACCGTGATCGCGCGTCCGCCGCGGCGGCGCTCGCTCTCCGAGGAGGAGCTGCGGCGGCAGCGTGGCCAGCCCGAGCGCGGGGAGGAGAGCGACCCGGTCGCGGGCCCGCTGGTGGCGGAGACGAGCCCGACCGAGGAGCGCTCGCTGCTGGAGATCGAGGCTCGCCGCCCCGAGCGCGAGAGGGATCGGACAGAGCGGGAGCGTCAGCACGATCGGGAGCGGGACCGCGATCGGGAGCGGGAGCGCGATCGAGAGCGGGAGCGCGATCGGGAGCGGGAGCGGGAGCGCGATCGAGAGCGCGATCGGGGGCGCGAGCAGGACCGCGATCGGGAGCGCGATCGAGAGCGCGATCGGGGGCGCGAGCAGGACCGCGAGCGTGACCGCGATCGAGAGCGCGATCGGGAGCGGGAGCGGGAGCGGGACCGAGACCCCGAGGACGACCCCACCGGCCAGGACGACGAGGAGGACGAGGAGGACGAGGAGGACGAGGACGAGGAGGACGAGCTCGACGACACCATGATCTCCGACTCGCCCTTCCCGCGCGACGGGAGCGAGCCCAGGTCGCGGCGCGAGGACAGCATCGCCTCGATCCAGGTCCGCCGCATCGCCGACGAGCCGGAGGCCGTGCCCGCGCGCCAGCCGCGGGGCTACCTGCCGATCGTGCTGGTCCTCGTCATCTCCTTCGTCCTCGGGCTCTTCATCGCCATCCTGGTCGCCACCCTCTGAACCTGACCCTGGCGCAGGAGGCGTCCGGGGCTGGGTCCCCGCGCGCCGCCGGTGATCGACTGCACGCAGATCTTGAAATCTTTGCTCAAACCGGAGAACCTTTGCCCATCAGGAGCCCAAGGAGAAGGCGATGGCCAAGGTAAAGCTGGAGACCACGCTCGGTGAGATCGTCCTCAACCTCGACGAGGAGCGCGCCCCCATCTCGACGAAGAACTTCCTCGAGTACATGGAGAGCAAGCACTACGAGGGGACGCTCTTCCACCGCGTGATCGACGGCTTCATGATCCAGGGCGGCGGCTACGACGGGGAGCTGAAGAAGAAGCCGACGCGCCCCCCGATCGAGAACGAGGCGGGCAACGGCCTGGAGAACAAGCGCGGCACCGTCGCCATGGCGCGCACCTCCGACGTGCAGAGCGCCACCGCGCAGTTCTTCATCAACGTCGTCGATAACGCCTTCCTGAACCACCGCGACGACAGCCCGGAGGGGTTCGGCTACGCGGTCTTCGGCGAGGTCGTCGAGGGGATGGAGGTCGTCGACAAGATCAAGTCGGTGCCGACCGGCGGCCGCGGCTCCTTCGCCAAGGACGTCCCGGTCGAGGACGTGCGCATCATCTCCGTGACCCGGATCGACTCCTGATCTGGTGAGGGCACCTGATCTGAGGGCACCACTGACCGGGAGCCGCGTCCTCGTCGTCTGGTCCCTGCTGCTCCTCGGGTGCCCGCCCCCGCTGCACCGGCCCC
>JAKLHH010000019.1 GCA_022710245.1 Myxococcota bacterium | reverse complement strand
GGTTGGTCGCGCAGTAGGGGTCGCTCTGCCAGCTCGAAGGCGACTGCGCGCTGTCGAAGCCGATCCGCGCGAGGTTGTCGATCTGCGGCAGCACGCTGCGCAGCCGCCAGGGCCCGGTGAGGAACATGTCCTGGCGCTTGCGCGAGTCGGAGCTGCCGTTGCAGGCGCTGTTCACATCACCCCAGGCCGAGCCGGGCACGCTGATCTTGTTCCACGGGCAGGTCCCGTCGAAGCCCTGCTCGACGCCGTAGTAGAGGACGGGCACGCCCAGCGTGGTGGTGAGGTAGCCGAGCGCCGCCGAGAGCTGCCCCTGGCTGCGGTTCGTCTGCGCGAAGCGCGGCCAGTCGTGGATCTCGACGACGTTCCAGTTGAGCCGCGGCTCACCGTTGCCCGAGAGCTCGCAGTAGCTCGCCGCGCACTGGCTGGCGTCCTGCTCGCCGCCCGCCCAGAACCACGACTTGATGTCGATCGGGGCGCGGTAGCCGTGGAACACGTCGACCGCGGTGCCGGAGTGGCCGAAGTCGTAGACCGCGTTGAGACCCGGGAAGGGGAAGCTCCCGTTCGCGAGGTAGGTGCTCTTCAGGTCGTAGAGGCGGTTGCGCAGCGTCTCGGGGATCGACGCCGAGCGGTCGCCCGGGTCGACCCAGTTCGAGCGCATCTTGCCCAGCCGCAGCGCCTGGTCGTACGTCGAGGCGGCGACCTCGCCGACGAGGAGGAAGTTCTGCTTGCCGATGCTCTTGGCGTAGGAGCGGATCGAGGTGGAGAGCTTGGCGAGGAAGTCCTCGGTGACGTGCTTGGCGGCGTCGACGCGGAAGCCGTCGAGGTCGGCGTAGGCGATCCAGTACTTGTGGAGCTCGGTGAAGATGTCCTGGAAGTCCCAGTTCATCGTGTCGAAGTCGAGCATCTTGTCGCTGAAGTCGCCGAACATGGCGCCGTTGCCCGCGGTGGCGTAGTCGCCCGGCTTGTAGCCGCAGCGGCTGAAGAACGCCGGGTGGCGGAACGGCGGGAAGAAGCTCTTGCCGAAGAGGAGCTGGCGCTGCCCGCGGATCCCGCCCTTGCCGCTCCAGCGCTTCTGGTTCTGGTCGTTGACGCACATCCCGTAGGCCCAGTCGGTGAACGGCGTCGCCTGCCCGTCGTACCAGCTGTCGTTCGAGCACATGTGGTTGACCACGATGTCGAGGACGACCCGGATGCCGCGCTTGTGCGCCTCGGCCGTCAGGGTGCGCAGCCGCTCGGCGGTGCCGAAGTTGGGATCGACGCGGGTGAAGTCCGCGGTGCAGTAGCCGTGGTAGGAGCCGTCGTGCGCCAGCACCGGCGTGATCCAGAGCGTCGTCACCCCGAGCTTGGCGAGGTAGTCGAGGCGGTTGATGACGCCCTGCAGATCTCCGCCGTGGCTGTAGTCCGGCATCCCGCGCTGGTCGCCGAAGCGGTGGTCCTTCTGCCACTGCGTGACGTTGCTGCCGTTGTTGCTGGGGTCGCCGTCGGCGAAGCGATCGACCTGGATCTGGTAGACGACCTCGTCGGCCCAGCTCGCGGGAGAGCCCATCCGCTTGCCGCCAGCCGCGGCGAAGGCGGCCTCGGCGGCCTTCACGCGGTTGGCGGCCCAGGTCTTGACGCCGACCGGCCCGCCAGGACCATCGGCGGCTGGGAGGTCGGTGCTATCGGCCTTGCCTTCCCAGGCGCTGGTAGGGAGCTCCTCCTCGGCCACCAGCTCGGGCCCGCAGGCCGTGGCGAGGCAGGCAATCAGCGCGAAGGCGGGGTATCTATGGAAGCGCATGATATCTCTCGTGTTCATGGTGGAGGTGTGGCTCGCACTATGTACGATACCGCCGCACTTTCCTACCCCGGAAAAGGAGGCATCGCCGGACTTCGAGGCGGTGGCACGGGGCTTCAATGGGTTAGCGGCGTTCGGCGCAAGAGCGCTGGGCTGGCAGAAATATGTGGCGTGGGGAAGGCATCTTGCCCTACGTTAGGCCCGCTGAAGGACGGAACCGACCTCTTTCAAGGAGCGCTTAAATGAGAACCTGGATCGTGGTTGCTGCCATGGCTGCCCTCGGACTCGTGCTGTCGGCCTGCCCGAAGGAAGATGAGAAGAAGGGGACGAAGGAAGAGACCCCGAAGGTCGAGCCCAAGAAGGAGGAGCCCAAGGCAGAGCCGCCGAAGGTCGAGCCGAAGAAGGAAGAGCCCAAGAAGGAAGAGGGCAAGACCGAGGAGAAGAAGGAGGAGGGGAAGAAGGAAGAGGCGAAGGGTGAGGGCAGCCCCGAGGAGAACTGCGGCAAGATGTACGATTTCACCAAGCAGCTCGCCGAGGCGTTCGCCAAGAAGGGCGGCAAGGTCGCCAAGGACATGCCGGACCGCGACAAGTTCATCAACGCCTGCAAGGAGCTCCCGGCGGACGTCACGCGCTGCATGAACCCGCAGATCGCGATGAAGGAAGCGGTCAAGTGCGGCGAGGTGATGAAGAACGCCGACAAGGAGAAGATCATGAAGTTCAAGGCGATGCTCAAGTAGGCACCGCCTCGAGCTAGCTCCTCCGGCTTCCCCCCGCTCTCCAGCCCGCCTCTAGCCTGGCCTGCGAGCACGGCGAATTGGGTCGCCTGGCCTGGCCCGGTCCGGCAAACCGTCCGGTGCTTCAGCCAGCCATCTGCTTGCGCAGGATCAGCAGCTCCTCGTCCGTGAGGTGCTCGGCGAACTGCACCAGCACGTCCCGCCAGCGGCGCTCGCCGGGGAGGGTGCGCAGGCGGGGGCGCCGGTCCGGCGAGAGGGTCTGCCGGCGGGCTCGCCGCGGCTCGGGGGCAGGCGCGGTGGGCGTCTCCCGGCCTGGCGCGGGTGTCGGGGCTGCAGCGACTGGCTTCGAAGGGGTCGCGACCGGAGCCTCGACCGGCGGAGCCAGGGCGCCAGCGGCGACCCGCTCCGCCAGGACCCGCGCCGAGAGCGCGGCGAGAGCGTCGCTGGCACCCGCGTCGGGAGCCGGGGGCGGGCTGGCAGGCTCCAGCTCCGTGAGGAGGTCCGAGGGCAGCTCGTCGGAATCCTCGAGGATCGCCCGCACGCTGGCCTTCCCGATGGGCGGCGCGGCGCGGTTATCCTCCTGCAGCCAGGTGCCCCAGTCGGTCCCCACCTGGGTGGCTGGTACCGGGGCCCAGTCCTCACTGGCGAGCTCCGCAGAGAGCTCCGGCTTGCGCGACAGGAGCTGACGGAACATGCGGCGCATCCATGACCTCCGCCCCCTCTCGTAGCGAGCGCCATGCCACCGCACGGGCTTGACCGCGGGCAGGGAAGACCCGCCTAACCATCTGACCATAAAGCGCTTCTGGATCAGCGTGGTGGATCCCCGCTGGGGCTGCGCGCCCCAGCTGAGGTCTGCAACCCGGTGGGAGCGGGCACGCCCCGGCAGGCGCCAGCCGCCAGGAGCTCCAGGGCGGATCCTCGCCGCGGCCTACCGCAGGAACTTGATCGCGAGCACGATGGCGGCCGCCACGGCCGAGGCGATCAGCGCGATGATCACCAGGCGCCCCACGTTCAGCCCCGGCGGGGGCGGTGCCTTCCGGGCGCTCGCCTTCTCCACCGCGTTCGCGCCCGTCATGCGCCGGCCGCGGGCGTCCTGCTTCAGTCCCGGATCCGTCGGAGGGCTGAGCGGCGGGAAGGTCGCGGGCAGCGCGGGAGCGGCCGCCACCGGCGCGGGGGCAACGGGCAGCTCCTCCGCGCGCAGGTCGGAGGCGGGGATGGTCCGGGCGCGGCCCAGCTCGTCGCGCACCCCGGGTCCCGTCACCACGTCCCGCGAGAATGGCGGTGGAGGTGGAGTCGGCTCGGGCGGCTTGGCGGCCGTTGCTCTCGGCGCCGCCGGGATCGGCTTCGGCGGGGTCGGCGTCCGGGCCGTGCCGGCCTCGCCTGGCGCTGTCTCCTTGCGCCGCAAGAGCTCCGCCGGCGGCAGGTCGACGAGCTCCAGCTCCTGGGAGTCGCCCGTGCGCTCCTCGAGGATCGGACGGTCGACGAGGACGACCGGCCCCTGGTCGTCGACCAGCGTCGACTCGGCCATGTCCGAGACCTCGTCCCTGGGAGGTGTGCTGAAGGCCGGCTCCGGCTCGGAGGGAGTGAAGGGCTTGGAGCCGTCGGCCCTGCGCGCGTCGGGCTTGGCGGCCTCGGGACGTCGAGGCTCGGGCTTGGCGGCAGCGCGGGCCTCGGGCTTGGCGGCCTCGGGACGCCGAGGCTCGGGCTTGGCGGCAGCGCGGGCCTCGGGCTTGGCGGCCGGCCGGGGCTCGGGCTTGGCGGCAGCGCGGGCCTCGGGCTTGGCGGCAGCGCGGGGCTCGGGCTTGGCGGCGGGCCGGGGCTCGGGCTTGGCCGCCTCGGGCAGCTCGAGCTCCTCGAGCTCCGTCGGCACCTCGTCCTCGGTCTCCTCGTCGGGCACCTCCCCCGAGATCGCCTCGGGCAGAGGGCGAGGCACCGGCGGCGGAGGCTCCTTGACCTCCGGCGCGCCCGGCTTGGCCTCTACCTCCGGTGCGCGCGGCCCGGGCTCGCGACGATGCGCCTTGGGCTCGCTGACCAGGGTCTCCAGGTTGTCGTCCTCGAACTCCTCGGAGATGGGGCCCATCTCCCCGGAGATGCTGACGGGCGCGAGCCGGGGCAGCGCCTGCTCGTCGGGCACCTGGTCGCCGAGCACCACGGCGCGCGGCTCGGCGGGCTCGTCGTCCTCGGCGGGCGGCGGAGGCGCAGGCTTCGGCGCCGTTTTCGTCCAGGAGACGAGCTCGGCGGACCAGGGGAGCGCCTCGGGCACCGCGCGACGGAGGTCGTCGACCAGCTCCATGGTGGAGGCGTAGCGCGTCGCCGGGTCCTTCGCCATCGCGCGCAGGATCACCAGCTCCAGGCGCTTGCCGATCGGCGCCAGCTTCGAGGGCGGCGTGGGCGCCTGGTGCTGGTGCATGGTCAGGATACGCAGCGGCGAGGGGTCAGTGAACGGCTTCTGGCCGGTGACCAGCTCGAAGAGCATGACGCCGAGCGCGTAGATGTCGGTGCGTGCGTCGACGGGGGCGCCGCGGCACTGCTCGGGGGCCATGTACTCCGGCGTCCCGAGGACCGTGCCCACCTCGGTGTTGTTGCTGACCAGCGCGCCGCGCAGCTTGGCGAGCCCGAAGTCGAGGATCTTGATGAACGGCCTCGGCGGGCGCCTGAGCACGATGATGTTGTCGGGCTTCAGGTCGCGGTGGATGAAGCCCTTCTTGTGCGCGGCGTCGAGCGCATCGCAGAGCTGCTCGTAGACGGGCAGCACCTCACCAGGCTTCAGCCGCTTCGCCTTGAGCAGGATCTGGCTGAGCGCGAGGCCGTCGAGGAGCTCCATCACCAGGTAGTTGCGGCGGTCATCGAGCTCGCCGATGGAGAAGATGTCGACGATGTTGTGATGGCCGATCTGGTTGACCGAGCGCGCCTCCAGCACGAACCGCGCGACCGCTTTCGGATCAGCCGCGTAGCGCTTCGCGATCACCTTGATGGCGACCCGCTTGCTGATCACCGGGTGGATGCCCGCGTAGATGGCCCCCATGCCGCCCTCGGCGATGGTGCGCTCCACCATGTACTCGCCGACCATCATGCCCGGCGTCACCGCGACGTCGGCCTCCTCGCTGAGGTCCAGCTCCTGGACCTGCTCCAGCGCGGGGTCACCCTGCTGCAGCTTGGCGAAGGTGCGGCTCACCTCGAGGAGCGGGAGCCCGTCGTGCGGACAGGTCGGGACGCTCTCGTCGTAGGAGGTGCGGCAACCAGGACAGACTCGCATGGTCTCGACGGCTTTCCCGACCTGAAGCTGAGGCCGGACAAATCGTAACACTACCGGAACCTGGACACAATTGGAGCGGCGCCCTACACGTCGGGGGGGGGCGGGGAGCTGCCGCGACCAGCACGTGACCCGAAGGGGAGCTGCCGCGAGCCCCGCCCCGGGGCGCGGAGGGGGAGCCGCGGGTGACGCCAGGGAGGGAGGCGCTGGCCCGGCGCCACGGGCCACAGGAAACGACATGGTTGTCAGATAACGGTCTGATCCATTACCATCCTAGACTCATGGTCGGAAGGCGGAGGGTCAGCGTGACTCGCGAAGCATCGCACGTCGACGATCTGCTGAAGGACTACCTCGAGGATCCTCTGAAGCGTCCCAGCGCGAGGGCGACCACGCCCGGCGCGGGCCCGGCGGATCCGCACCCTGCGAGCGACACCGCCGGCCCGCCGACGCGCGACCCGCGCAAGGAGCCGTCCTCGGAGGCGAAGCCGGCCAAGCTCTCGGGCGAGCTCGAGAGCCTGCTCGGTGCCTACCTGGAGACCACCGCCCAGAGCCACACGCCGGACTTCGCGGTGCCGCGCTCCTCGGAGGTGGACGACCTGCTGCGACGCTACGTGCTCGACCTGGAGGCGGTGGAGGACGACCTGACCGCGTCGCTCCGTGATCACCTCGAGCAGCGCCGCGCGGAGACCGCCGAGGTGCCCGCGGCGCCTGCCGCAGAGGCGCTCTCCGAGACGGACGCCGACCCGACCTGGCGCGCTCGCACGGCGTCGAGGGTGCGCGAGACGGTCGATCTCGAGAACCGCATGCAGGAGTACGCAGCGCAGGTCGCAGAGCACGAGGAGACCACCCACGCGTTCTCCTGCGCGGATGAGTCCACCTTGAAGGGCGTGCCGCCGCCGAACGCTCCGCCCATCGCGCTCGGCAGCCCGCTCGCCAGGCGGCTGAAGAAGAAGACGACCGGCAGCAACCGCAAGGCCGGCTGAGCCCACCCCTCGCTCGGCCAGACGACGACCCACAGAAGCAGCGGAGCGATCCGAGCGGCGCCGCCCAGGCGGGGCCCGCCGCGGGAAGCTGCCGCGGCCCACAAGTTTTTGCTCGCGGTGCTTGCTGCGCTGGTGTATGTCCCTCAGACTGAAGACGGACGAGAGCACAGAAAACCCCCAGCCTCAACAGCAGCACAGCAGCAAGCAGCAGTCGCATGGCCTCCATACATCAGATCCGGAACATCGGCATCGCCGCGCATATCGACGCCGGCAAGACCACCGTCACCGAGCGCATCCTCTTCTTCACCGGGGTGACCCGCAAGCTGGGGGAGGTGCACGACGGACAGGCGACAATGGACTTCATGAAGCAGGAGCAGGAGCGGGGCATCACGATCGCCTCCGCGGCCATCTCCTGCCAGTGGAAGGACCACTGGGTCAACATCATCGACACGCCGGGGCACGTCGACTTCACCGTCGAGGTGGAGCGCTCGCTGCGCGTCGCCGACGGCATGGTCGCGGTGTTCTGCGCGGTCTCCGGCGTCGAGCCTCAGTCGATCACGGTCTGGAACCAGGCCGAGCGGTACAAGGTCCCCCGCCTCGCCTTCGTCAACAAGATGGACCGCGAGGGGGCGGACTTCGTCGCCTGCATGGAGTCGATGGACCAGCAGCTCGACGCTCGCCCGCTGGCGCTGCAGCTCCCCATCGGCGCCGGGGCGGAGTTCCAGGGCGTGGTCAACCTGATCGACCTGAACGCCGAGGTGCTGGGCGAGGCGCCCGCCGAGGGAGGCAAGCCGCCGCCGGTGATCGAGGAGATCCCCGCGGGGGTCCGCGAGCGGGCGCTGGAGGCGCGCCACGCGATGATCGAGCGGCTGGCGGAGTTCGACGACGAGCTCCTCGAGCGCTACCTCGCCGACGGCGATGAAGGGCTCCCCGCCGAGATGCTCTGGCGCGCGGCGCGCTCGGGCGTGCTGCGCGGCCTCTACACGCCGGTGCTCTGCGGGGCCGCCTACCGCAACCGCGGCGTCATCCCGCTCCTCGACGCGGTCGTCAAGCTGCTCCCCTCGCCGGTCGACAAGGGCGCGGTGGTCGGCAGCGACCTCGGCGAGGCGGAGCGGGTCCACTCGCGGCGGCCGAGCGCGAGCGAGCCGCTCGCGGCGCTGGCGTTCAAGATCATCCACGACCCCTTCGTCGGCCAGCAGACCTTCACCCGCATCTACTCGGGGGAGATGGCCCCGGGGCAGCTGGTCTACAACGCGACCAAGGGGAAGAAGGAGCGGATCGGGCGCATCCTGCGCATCCACGCCAAGGAGCGCAAGGAGCTGAAGGGCGCCGGTCCGGGCGACATCGTGGCGCTGGTGGGGATGAAGCTCACCACCACGGGAGACACGCTCTGCGACCCGCAGCAGCCGCTGCTGCTGGAGAAGATCCACATCCCGCTCAGCGTCATCAGCATGGCGGTGAGGGCGGAGAGCAGCAAGGCGGAGGAGGCGGTGGGGCGCGCGCTGCACAAGATGGCGCTCGAGGACCCCTCCTTCAGCCAGCACACCGACCAGGAGACGCGGGAGACCATCATCTCCGGTATGGGCGAGCTGCACCTGGAGATCATCGTCGATCGCCTGCGCACCGAGTTCGGCGTCGAGGTGGAGACCGCGCCGCCGAAGGTCTCCTACCGGGAGACCATCACGCAGCCGGCCGAGATCAACCACCGGCTGGTGAAGCAGACGGGCGGCAAGGGCCAGTTCGCCCACGTGATCATGCGCCTCGAGCCGAACCGCGGCGGGGGCTTCGAGTTCCAGTCGGCGGTGACGGGCGGCCGCGTCCCGCGGGAGTTCATCCCGGCGGTCAAGCACGGCTGCGAGGACGCGGCGGCGAACGGCGTGCTGGCCGGCTACCCGGCGCAGGACGTCAAGGTGGTGCTGCTCGACGGCTCCTACCACGCGGTCGACTCCTCGGAGATGTCCTTCCGCACCTGCGCCTCGCAGGCCTTCAAGCAGGCGTTCCTGCAGGCCGGGCCGCAGCTCCTCGAGCCCACCATGAAGCTCGAGATCGCGAGCCCCGACGAGAGCCTCGGGGACATCATCGGCGACATCAGCCGCCGTCGCGGGAAGGTCACCGCGATGCGCCGCTACCGCAAGGGCGCGCAGAAGATCTCGGCGCGCGTGCCGCTCGCGGAGATGTTCGGCTACGCGACGACGCTCCGCTCGCTCACCTCGGGCCGGGCCAACTACTCGATGGAGTTCGACGCCTTCACGCCGGTGCCGGCGGAGCAGGCGCAGAAGATCCTCGAAGCGGCGCGCGAGGCAGGGCGGCGGGTGGCGACGCCCGGCTAGAACCTGAGCCTGCTCGCGCTCTCGATCTCTCGGACCGAGGAAGGGGCGTCAGACGAGCTCGAGGAGCTCGCCGAGGCGCGCCAGCGTGAGGTCGCCGGCCATGCGCATGCCGAGCAGGCGGACGCCAGCGGCGCGGGCGGCCCCCTCGTCGGTGCGGGTGTCGCCCAGGTAGACCACCTCCTCGCGCGTGACGCCGAGCCGCCGGAGCGCGAGCCAGACCAGGTCGGGCGCGGGCTTCTCGGCGGCCTCGCCGGCGCACGCCAGCGCGTCGAGGTGCCGGTCGAGGCCCTTCGCGGCGAGGACGCGGCGCGCCAGCCCGAGCGGCGTGTTGGTGACGATCGCCTGGCGCAGCCCGCGCGCTCGCACCTCGGCCAGCACCGCGGGCGCGTCGTCGAGGAGCCGCACCGCGCCGAGCTCGTCGGGGAAGGCCCGCGCGTAGAGCTCCTCCACCTGCGCGGGGGCCCAGGCGGGGAAGAACTCGTCCCGGTCCGCGATCACTCCCTGGCCGAAGGTGCGGCGGAAGTGCACCTCGTCCACCGGGGGGAGGCCCGCCTCGCGGCGGCCGCGCTGGATGACCAGGTACCAGGCCTCTGCCGAGTCGATGAGGACGCCGTCGAGATCGTAGAGCACCGCCCGAGGCGCCGGGGTGAGCCGCTGCATGGCCAGGCAGTATATCAGCTGGCGAGCTTGTAGTAGTACGGCAGCAGCTCGTCGAAGGAGTGGCGGAAGGTGACGATGCCCTCCACGTGCCCGGCCTCGTCGACGACCGGCATGGCCTTGAAGCGGTACTTCCAGAACTCGTCCGCGACCTTGTCCCAGTCGTCCTCGCGCCGCAGCGTCGCCAGGCGCGGGTTCATGAAGCTGGAGAGGACGGCGGTCGGCTCCGAGAGGAGCAGGTCGCGGAGGGAGACCACGCCGGCGAGGACCTTCGCCTCGTCGACGCAGTAGATGTAGGTGATGGCCTCGACCTCGGCCGCGTTCTCCTTCACCCGGCGCAGCGCCTCCTCCGCGGTGAAGGTCTGCGGGCAGGAGACGAAGTCCACCGTCATCAGCTGCGCGGCGGTGTCCTCCTCGGCGCGCGCCAGCTTCTCGAGCTGCGTTCGCTCCGGCTCCTCCATCGCCGCCATGATCGACTGCTGCGCGTCCTCGGGCAGCTCCTCCATCACGTCGGCCGCGACGGCCGGCTCCATCTCCTCGAGGATGTCGGCCGCGTGCTCGGAGTCGAGCTCGCGGAGCACCGAGGTCTGCACCGCGAGGTCGGCCTCCTCGAGCGCCTCGGCCGCGTCCTCGGCGTCCATCGAGCGGACCAGGGTGAGGCGCTCGTCGCGGTCGAGCTCCTCGATGATGTCCGCCAGCTCGCCGGGGTGCAGCTGCTTCATCTGCTCCTGGCGGAGCGTGACCTGCACGGAGCCGGGCTGCGCCTCGGGGAGCGGCTGCACGAACTTCCAGCCGATCAGCTCGTCCTTCAGCGAGCGCCCGAACACGCGCGCCAGGGAGCGGACGCCGCCCTCGAAGCCTAGGCGCCGGCTCAGGCCGGTGAACCCCACGTCGACGTGGACCAGGAAGGGCTTCTCGGCGTAGACGAGGATCTGCACGTCGTTGACGCGCTCGACCTTGGCGCCGTTCACGTCGACGATCTGCTTGTCGTAGAGGGTGTCGCGGACGAGGAACTGCCGCTGGCCGAGCACGAGCGGCAGCGGGGTGACCTCGGGCAGCTCGAGGCGGCGCTGCCCGGAGAGCGCGATGAAGTCGCGAGAGCGCGCGGGGGCGAAGCGCTGCTCGCCGTGCTCGACGACGACGAGGCCGTCGATCTCCGGGTAGCGGTCGGTCAGGGTGGCGAGGACGTCGTGCACCTTGCCCAGGTAGACCCCGCCCTTGCCAAAGATCTTCTTCCCCAGGAGCTGGGAGAGGAAACAGAACGTGCGCTGCCCGTTGCCGGCGAGAGCTGGCTGCACCATGGGCTCCTCCCTGCGCCGTGCGGCGCGGGCCAGGAGTTGCTGCTCAACAACCAGCGGGGAGCCCGTCGGGTGGCGCGACGGGCAGGAGGGTCAGCTCAGGCCGTCACGTCTACCCACGCACTTCTTGGTGGGCTCCGTCGACTGGTACTTGATCCGTCGTCCATTCTTCCAGGGCCTCACGCTCACCTGAGCCGCCTCTCCGATACTGCGATCCGCGCCCAGGGGTGTCAAGGCACAACGCCACCTCCTCCGTCGACGTCACCATCATTTCGGCGTGGGTGCAGGGGGTGGGCTTCAGTCGGCGACGGCGAGGAGGGGTCAGCGCCGTCGCGCGCCGAGCCCCGGCGCCGTGTGCTCGCGCCGGCCGAGCTGCTCCTGGAGCTGCAGCGCGGCGCGCACCCGTCGGCACTCGGCGCGGAGCTGATGCACCACCGGCACGGGCCCCTGCTCCTCGGCGACCTTGTCCGCGACGCCGTCGAGACGGACCAGGTGCTGGTCGATCTCGGCGGCCAGCGCGCCGCCCTCGCCCGTCTGCGATTGCGGTTCCTCGCGGCCGCCGGCCGCTCCGGGATGAGACCGCCGCGAGCTGCCCTGCTCGCCTCCGTCGGAGGCTCCGCGATGAAGGGCAACTTCCTGCAGCAGCGTGGCGCCACGCAGCCGGAGCAGCTCGATGGTGATGATCCGCGCCAGCGTGCTGAGGAAGGCGCCGTCCTCGAGGCTGAAGAGGCCGGCCGCCACGTGGTTGTCGGCGTAGAGCACGCCGAGGCAGACCTCCTGCAGGCGCAGGCCGACGCAGATCGCCGAGTGCACGTCGCTCATCGCGATCGAGGTCCGGCGGCAGAAGCGCTCGTCGCTCTGGGCGTCGAAGCTGATCACCGGCTTGTCGACCGCCATCGCGCGCCGGAGGATCTCCTTGCTGGGCAGGCTCCACTGCTTGGTCCGGTCCGGGTCGGTGAGCTTGCGGGCGACGATGGTGAGCGCGCCGGGATCGTCGCCGAGCATGGCGAAGAAGCGCTCCGCCGGGATCGCGCGCTCGATGGCGTCGAAGGTGGAGGAGAGCAGCTGGGCCTCATTGAAGATGGTGCCGAGCTGGGTGGAGAGCGCGTTGAGCGCGTCCACGTAGCGGCGGCACTTGGCGTCCGGCGACGCGGTCGAGAGCGCGAGCTCCGCGAGCGGGCTGTCGGCCAGCTGCTGGCCGGAGGGGTGCTCGTCGGGGACCTCCACCTCGGACTCCTCGCGGTTCACCAGGAAGACCAGGTTCGATGCGAAGGAGAGCAGGTCGCCGGCTCGCAGCTCGGTCGGCTCACGGACCTGCACCGAGTTGACGAAGGTCCCGGACTGCGAGCCGAGGTCCTTGACCCAGGCCATCCCGTCCGTGGCCCAGACGGCCGCGTGGCGGCGCGAGACGGACCGCACGGGGAGCACCAGATCGGCGCGCTCCGAGCGTCCGATCACCTGCTCGTCATCCCGCAGGTCCAGACACCGCGGCTGGGAGGGCGAGTTGAGGCCGAGCAGCTCGGTGAGGGTGAACCTGGCGGTCTTGACCCGCTTCATTGTTCCCTCTGACGCTTCAACGGTCGCCTCACGACGGCGCCCTGCCAGTTTAGGGAGCAGGGGCCGGGGAGCACAAGCGCTTTTGGAGCTCAGCCCGCCTCGAGGCGGGCCTCGAGCGCGCGGCAGAGCCGCTCGGCGAGCTGCTCCGCCGAGGGACGGGCGCGCGGGTCCTTGTGCATTCCCCAGAGCACCGCCTGCTCGACCTCCGCCGTCACCCCGCGCATGGGCGGCGGCTGATCGCGGAGGTGCTGCGTGACGACCTGCAGCGCGGTCGTGCCGTCGAAGGGCAGCCGGCCGGTGAGCATCTCGTAGGCCATCACCGCGACCGCGTAGACGTCAGCCGCCCCGCCGACGGGTCGGCCGGAGGCGCGCTCGGGCGCCATGTACTGCGGGGTGCCCAGGATCTTGTCGTCGAAGGTGAGCACCGGCGCCGCCGCGTCGAGGCGCTTGGCGGTGCCGAAGTCGACCAGCTTGACGATCTGCTCGTCGCGCCCGCCGAGGACGACGTTCTCCGGCTTCACGTCGCGGTGGACCACGCCCGCGACGTGGGCCTCGACCAGCGCGCCGCAGAGCTGCTCGATGATGTGGCGCACCTGGCGGCGCGGGAGGCGCTCGCGGTTGAGGCGCTCGCGGAGGTTCACCCCCTGCACCAGCTCCATCACCAGGTAGGGGCTCCCGGAGGCGGCGACCCCGGACTCGTAGATCTCCACCAGCGCGGGGTGGCGCAGGGTGAGCAGGATCTGCGCCTCCTGCGCGAACCGTCGCCGGTCCTCCTCGCTCATGGCGTCGAGGTGCAGCACCTTGATCGCCACGATCTGACGACGGTGCTGGTCGACCGCCCGCCAGACGGTGGCGTAGGCGCCAGCGCCGATCTCGCTGAGGAGCCGGTAGCGGGCGGGCAGCTCCGGGCTCTCGGCCATCATCACCTCGAAGCGCGCGAACGGCCTCGCGCGTCCCAGTGTCGCCCAGGTCGACGGTCGTCGTCTACCGCGGTTGGAGGGCCGCCGCGACCGCCGGATCCGCCGCCGCGACCACAGCGCGCACGAGCTCGCGCAGCGCCGCGGAGCAGGCCTCCTGGGTGCGCTGGGTGGTCGCGCCCTCGCCGCTCGAGTTGCGCAGGATGAGCAGCTGCCGCTCCAGGATGCTGCGCCCGGCGACGGCGAGCCGCACGGTGGCCTCGATGCGCGCGGTGGCCGGCGCGTCGGGACTCCCCGAGGGCCAGACGGCGAAGCTGCCCTCGCCGTTGATCGTGACGCGAGCAGCGATCTTCGGGCCGGACGCGGAGGGCGAGAACGCCAGCGCGCCGGGGTCGACGAGGTCCATCACCGCTGGCGCAGCGATCGACCAGCCGAGGTGCTCGAGCTGCAGCGCCAGCGCCATCGCGATCAGCTTGCCCGAGTCAGGGAGCTCCTCGGCGTCCGCCGGCGGCGGGCGCGGCGTGAACGGCTCGACTCTCCCGGCGAGCTGCCTCCCTCGCAGGGCGCGCGTCAGCGCGGGCAGCGCGAGCGCCTCGGGGGTGAAGGAGATGAACCGCCTGGCCTGCTCCGTCCAGCGGGCCGCGAGGCGGCGCGCGCCGGCCCGCGCCTGGCCGTCGCGGTCTTGCGCCAGCGTGAGCGTCCTCGGCGGCGCGCCGGGCTTCTTGCGGATCTTCGCGAGCGCAGGGTGCACCGCGTCGTCAGACGTGACGGTTGGCTGTGCCGGCTCGGGCGCTCGAGGCGGAGGCCTGGGCGGGGGCTCGTGCTTCTGCGAGCGCTGGCGCTCGCTGCCAGGCACGGAGGTCGTGACCGCCGGCGCGGGGGCGTCGGCCGGCTTGCGCTGGGCGCAAGCGGTGGCCAGCAGGGCCAGCAGGCCGAGCGAGCTCCAGCCCGGGGACATGGGCCACCGGCTTCGAGTGCCTCGAGTGACCTTCGCTCGGCACGTGCCCCCGGCCCTCACGGCTTCACCGCGGCGACGAGCAGGGGCTCAGCCCTGGCCAGCACCTTGCGCACGAACCCCTGCAGCGCGGCAGAGGCGGCCGCTCGAGCGCGCGCAGAGGCGACGCCCTCGCCGCTCTTCGCGGTCGCCAGGACGACCTCGTCGAGGACGCTGCGCCCGTCCAGCGTCAGCCGCACCTGCGCCTCGATCTGTGCCGTCGCCGTCGCGCCAGGCGCCACCGAGAAGCTCCCCGCCCCGGTGATGCGGACGAGGCCCGCCCGCTGGCCCTTGCCCGGGCGCGCCGCGGGCGCCCCCGGCTCGAGGTCGGGCGCGGAGACCTCCCAGCCGAGCTGCTGCAGCTGCGTGGCGAGCGCGTGGCCGAGCAGCTTGCCGCTCGCGGGCAGCTCGGTCCCGACGGGCTTCGTCGCGGCCCGCGCGGCGAACGGCTGGACCTCCGCGGCGAGGCGGCGGCCGCGGAGGGCGGCCTCGAGCCGCGTCAGCCGGAGCGCCTGCGCCTGGTAGGAGACGTACTGACCCTCGCTCCAGGCCGCGGCGAGGCGGCGGGCACCCGCGCGCGTCTCGCCCTTGCCTCCCAGGCTGCCATGGACCTCCTCGGGCTTCGGGTCCGCCGGCGGCGGTGGGGGTGTGGTCGGCGGCGGAGGTGGCGGAGGTGGCTGGCGCACGCTCACGTCGGGATCCCCCACGAATTCGTCGGCGCCACCCGGCTCGTGCTTCACCACGGTGGCGGGACCAAGCGCCTGCTGCGGCGGTCGCGCGGGGGCGGGTGGCGCCACGACCGCGTGGTGACCATCCGCGGGAGTCGGCGCCTGGTGAGCGTGGCAGCCTGCGAGGACCGCGAGAGCGAAGAGCCAGCGCGACAGGGCGATGGTGTGGTGCATGTGCCTCACTGCCGCTTGCCATCCTGGAGCCGTGCCTTGATCAGCCTGATCAGCGCCGGCTCCCCCCCGTCACCTCGGAGCTGCCGGACCGATCATACTACGGTTCGCCGACGGCCCGCCTGCCCCTGTCAGCGCGGGCTGCAGGCCTCCCACGCCTCCAGCCCGGCGGCCTCCAGGGCGGGCACGCTGCGGCGCTGAAAGACATAGTGCCCCTCGCTGAGCGCCCGCGTGCGCGCGCTGGTGAGCACGGTGTCGCGCGCGGCGCTGCCGAGCTGGCGCGCGAGCTCGACCGCTCGCCCGACGGCGGTGTACTCCATCCGCTGCAGGGTGCCGATGTTCCCCACCGTGACGTACCCGGTGTGGACCCCGATCCCGAGGACGGGACGCGGCCGGCCGCCGCTCGCCCAGCGGCCGATCACCTGCAGGGCCGCGTGCTGGATCTCCAGCGCGCAGGCGACCGCGCGCTCGGCGTGGTCGGCCTGCGGGATGGGGTCGCCGAAGAACGCGCGCACGCCCTCGCCGCTGAAGCGATCGAGGGTGCCCTCGTGGCGCTGGACCCGCTCGACGACGACGGAGAAGAAGGCCTCCAGCAGCTCGCCGACCTCCTCGGGCTCGAGCTTCTCCGAGAGCGCCGCGAACCCCTGGATCTCCACGCTGAGCAGGGAGAGCTCCTTGCGCTTGCCCCCGAGGCGCAGCGCGCGCGGGTCGGCGAGGATCTCCTGCGCGACCCGGCGCGGCAGGTAGCGGCCGAGCGCCTGGCCGAGGAGCTGGCGCTGCCGGAGCGCGCCGAGCGTGCGCTGGGTGGCCCCGACGAGCCCGCCGAGGGCGAGGGCCAGCATCGGGCCGACCACCGGGAGCAGCAGGCCGCGCGAGGCAGCGAGCGTCCCGCCGAACCACCAGGCGACGAGCGCCGCCGGCAGCACGACGAGCGCGAGCGGGAGGCGCAGGAGGAGCCCGGCGAGCAGTCCGAGCAGCGCCAGCGCCGCGATCAGGGGCGCCCACTCGGGCCAGGTCGCGCTGCGGATGAAGTCGCGGCCCAGCATCGTCTCGATCGCCATCACGTGGGCGATGACCAGCGGCGGCGCGTTCATGCCCGGCATCGGCTGCATCTCGCGCTGCCCGGAGGCCCACATGCCGACGAGCACCACCCGGTCCTTGAAGAGCGCGCGGAGCCTCTGCTTCGCCTCCGGTCCGGTCGCGCGCGCCAGCTCGACCACGCGCTGCATCGAGACCTGCGGCCGGCCCTGCAGGCCGCCGCGGACGCTGAGGCGGAGCCGCGCGCGCTCGTCGACGGGGACCCGCAGCCGCAGCTCCCCGCTCGGCGAGACGAGCTCGAGCGGCTCGCCGGGCCGCCAGCGCGTGCGCTGCAGGTCGGCGTCCAGCGCGCGGCAGACAGTGACCAGGCTCAGCGACGGGTAGACCGCGCCGCGGTAGGCGGTGAGGAGCGGCGCGCGCCGGATCACCCCATCGGTGCCGTCGATCCAGAGCCCGACCGTGCCCACGTGGCGGGCCGCCGCGGCGAGCCTGGGGTAGGGGACGACCGCCCGGTCGGCGGCGAGGAGGCCGTCGACCGGGAGCGGCACCGGCGGGGGAAGGGTGGGCGACGCGTCGGTCTGACCGCCCTCGCTCGCGTAGAGGTCCATCGCGTGCACGACGGAGCTGCTGCGGGTCGTCACGGCCAGCGTGGTGTCGGCGACGCCGGGCCCCGGCTCGGCGAGCAGCAGGTCGATGGCGAGCGCCTTCGCCCCGGCTCCCTCGATCGCCTCGATGGCGTCGGCGAGGAGATCACGGCTGAAGGGCATCCCGTACCTGGCGAGGAAGGGGTCGTCGACCAGCGCCAGGGTGACGCCGCCGAAGGGCGGCGCCGGCGAGCGCCGGACCATGCGCACGTCCTCGAGGTGAAGCTCGTAGCGTGCCCAGAGCCCGCTCCCCTGCCCGGCGACGAGCGCCGCGACGATCGTCAGCCAGAGCAGCCCCGCCACGGCCCAGCGCCGGCGAGGGGCGGCGAGCGGCGCGGCGACCTCCTCGCGCGAGAGCTCGGGCGCCGCCGGTGCGGGGAGCGGGGCGGGCTCCGGCACGGGCTGGCCCTCGAGGAGGAGCTGTACGCGCCGCAGCTCGGCGACCAGCTCGCTGGCCGTCTGCGGGCGCTCCTCGGGGCGCTTCGCCAGCAGCCGGCGGATCACCTCGCTCACCGCCGGAGGGACGTCGGGGGTCGCCTCGTGCGCGGAGGGCGGCGGGGTCTCCACGTGCTGCCTGAGGAGATCGACCAGCGTCCCCTGGAAGGGCGGGTGGCCGACGACCAGGTGGTAGTAGGTCGCGCCGAGCGCGTAGAGGTCGGTGCGCTGATCGGCCGGCTGGCCCTGCCACTGCTCCGGCGCCATGTAGGCGGGGGTGCCGAGGATCGACCCCGGCGCGGTGAGGGCGGTGTCGGTGAGCGCCCGCTTGGCGAGCCCGAAGTCGGTGACCTTCACCACCCCGTCCGTGCTGACGAGGATGTTGTCGGGCTTGATGTCGCGATGGACGATGCCGCGCGCGTGCGCGTGCGCGAGCGCGTGCGCGACCTGCTCCACGTAGCGGGTGGCGAGGACCGGCGGCAGCGGCCCGTCGTCGACGAGCCGGTTGAACGAGCGCCCCTCGATGAGCTGCATCGCGAGGAAGAGGCGCCCGTCGTGCTGGCCCGCGTCGAAGATGGCGACGATGTTGTGGTGATCGAGCTGGGCGGTGCTGCGCGCCTCGCGGACGAAGCGCAGGTCCCCCGCGCTGCCCGTGCCGGCCACCGCCTCGTTGAGGATCTTCAGCGCGACGACGCGATCCAGCGTGACGTGCCGCGCCCGGTAGACGACGCCCATCGCGCCGGCGCCGAGCACCGCCAGGAGCTCGTACTCCCCGAAGCGTCGGCCGGCGGGCAGCGCACCTGCCAGGCTGCCGGCCGCCGCCTGCGCCGGAGGCAGCGTGCGGTCCTCACCGCCGACCGCCAGGGTCGGCTGGCGCGAGAGCTCCTCCCGTTCCTTCGACTCGTCGGCCACTGCTGCGCATTGTAGAAGTGCGGGCCGCGCGGAGGCAACCTCTGCCTCCTCGGGCGCTCAGCGGACCTGGAGCGCGCGGGGGCTGGTCGAGTCGTGACCCTCGGCGAGCAGCGGGACCTCGCGCCCCTCGCCGAAGCCCAGCACCCAGAAGCTCGAGGCCGGGACGCCCCGCGCGTCACGCGCGGCCGCGAGCGCGCGGGGCGGCTCGTCCTCGCCGTCGTCGCCGAGGCGGAAGGTGCCGAAGTGGATGGCGAGGCTGGTCCGCGCGCCGAGGAGCTCGTGGGCGCGGACCGCCTCCTCGGGGGAGATGTGGACCGGCGACATGAACCAGCGGGGCCGGAAGGCGCCGATCGGCAGGAGCGCGAGGCGGGCCGGGCCGAAGCGCCGGCGCACCTCGGCGAAGTGAGGACCGAACCCGGTATCGCCCGCGAAGTAGATCGGTCCGCCCGGCGCCTCGATCACGAACCCCGCCCAGAGCGCGCCGTCGCGGTCGCAGAGCCCGCGGCCGGAGAAGTGCCGCGCCGGCACCGCGTGCACCTGCACCGCCGGCCCCACCGAGACGGAGCCCCACCAGGCGAGCTCGGTCACCGGACCGAGGCCGTGCCGCGCGAGGAGCGCGCCGTTGCCGAGGCCGACGACGAAGCGCGGCGCGTCTCGCGCCTGGAGCTGCCGCAGCGTGGGGACGTCGAGGTGGTCGTAGTGGTTGTGGCTGATCAGCACCAGGTCGATGCGCGGCAGGTCCGCGAAGCGGAGCCCGGGCGGCCGCACCCGCCGCGGGCCCGCCCAGGAGACGGGGCTGCAGCGGCGGGACCAGATGGG
>JAKLHH010000189.1 GCA_022710245.1 Myxococcota bacterium | reverse complement strand
GTCGGCCTTGGCCCAGACCACCTCCACGTCGAAGTAGCGATCATCGTCGAGGACGCCGGTCTCGAGGAGCTCGAGCTCCGGCTCGCGCCGGCTGCGCCGCGCGTTCTCCTCGATCAGGCGCGCGTAGGGGAAGGCCGCCTGCGGGTACTTGTAGAGCATGCGCAGGTACGAGTGCGTTGGGGTCGCGTCGAGGTAGTAGTACTCCTCCTTGACGTCCTCGCCGTGGTTGCCCTGGGGCCCGCTCAGCCCGAAGAGCCGCTCCTTGAGGAAGGGGTCGCGCTCGTTCCAGAGGGCGAGCGCCAGGCAGAGGTGCTGGCCGTCGTCGGAGAGACCGCCGAGGCCGTCCTCGCCCCAGCGGTAGACGCGGCCGCGCGCCTGCTCGTGCGGGAAGTAGCGCCACGCCTCGCCGTCCGCCGAGTAGTCCTCGCGCACGGTGCCCCACTGTCGCTCGGCGAGGTACGGCCCCCAGCGACGCCACGGCCGCGCGCCCCGCTCCGCCTCTGCCAGCCGCCGCGCCTCCGCGCTCCTCGTCGCTGTGCCCATCCAGGTCACTCGAAGGGAAGAGTCTAGCAGCGGACCGCGCGCCCGCCAGGCCGGGCAAGGTCTCGCCAGCTGGCGAGGTCTCGCCAGCGTCGACGGAGCTCGTGACTCCTGCGAGCAGCTCCTCGCGGTCAACGATCCTCGGAGTACGCGGACTTCGGGACCATGCCGCCCGAGGCCCGCGGCAGAGCCGGCGGCACGAAGCCTGCAGCCCGTTAGCCTTGAGGTGAAACGATCAGCCTTGAGGTGAAACGATGAGACACATCGCGCGTTCGTGGTTGCGGCTCCTCGGGGCTGTCCTCATCGCGCCCGGCTGCGACGGGGCCATCGGCACCGAGGGAGCGCCAGGCGAGGAGGCCGCGGAAGGACGGGAGACGATGGCCTACGTGACGAGCTGGGACAAGGTCCCCACCTTCGTTCCAACCACCGCGAACCTGTCACTCCTCTTCCAGAAGACGATCTACACCGGCACGCTGGCCCCGGCGGACATCAACTTCTGGTACTCCCGCAAGGGCTTCGCGCGCACGTATCCGAACGCCTCTCGCGTGAAGCTACCAGGCCTCGTTCGGAACTACATCGGTGTCCCCTGGCAACCGCATCCGTTCATCGACTGGGTCACGAAGGAGGACTACCTGATCGAGATGGAGGCCAAGGATTCGACCGGTGCCGTCGCTCCTTTCGGAGTCCTCGACGTCTACGGCAACGTGGGAAACACGTTCGGCCTGTATTCTACGGGGGCCATGAAGAACCCCACGAACGTCCTTGCCCCCGCGACAGGCGCAACGAGCGCAACTTGGGGAGGGCCGCTCTGGCCCGAGACCTCGAAGTTCCCCGGCCTTCTGCCACTTCTGCCAACCCAGATCCTGATCCCGAACACGCTGGGGACACGGGTGACGTTCGCGGTGCCTCCGCCGGGCCGCGCGACCGACAACTGGGCCGCTTTCATCGGGATGAGCAACGCCGTGAGCCGCGGCGCTGCTCCGTCACCCTGCGTCTTCAGGAGTGAGCAGCAGATAGGCATCCCGATCCCGTCGTCTGCCAGCAATACGATTCACGCGCTGCGCAAGATCGATCTGGGAGGAGACATGGGAACCCGGTGGGTACTCATCTATTCGAACTACGACGACATCTACAAGAAGCGAGAAGGCTACGTGGAGTATTTTGGAATCGACCTCGCGCCAGGCAATGTCTGGCCGGGCAGCGGACCACCGACCTACGGTCGCGTGCTCTATGGTCAACAGGCCATGGACGCTAACGGCACCGTCCTGAACTGGTCGATGGCCCTATGGAACCGCGTCGTGCCGCGCACGGGGAAGGGAAGGATCTTCAGCTGCTCAAACACGACGCCGGTCGTTGACGTCACGTTGCCCTGAGCTCGGTGTCGCGGTCGGGCGCACCCCCGGCGCTTCGCCCCTTCGCACCCCACCACGGAGCACTACGTCGCGGGCGGGCACCTTCGCGGGCGGGCACCTTCGCGGGCGGGCACCTTCGCGGGCGGCCTACTTCGCGGGCGGGCTCCTTCGCGGCGGGCTACTTCGCGGCGGGCTTCTTCGCGGCGGCCTGCTTCGCGGCGGGCTGCTTCGCGGCGGGCTTCTTCGCGGCGGGCTTCTTCGCAGCGGGCTTCTTCGCGACGGGCTGCTTCGCGGCGGGCTGCTTCGCGGCGGGCTTCTTCTCCGGCGCCTTCTTCTCCGGCGCCTTCTTCTCCGGCGCCGCGATCGAGAGGGGGACGTCGAGGTCGTCGCGCCGCACGAGGAGACCGCCCTGGCCCACCAGGAAGAGCGTGCCCGCGGGGCTCGGCCAGAGGCTCCAGAGGTGGGTGCTGGCGCCGCTCGACTGCCTCTCCCAGGCCTTGCCGCGGTTGGCCGAGATCAGCAGCTCGCCCCCGGCGGTGACGGCGTAGAGGCGGCCGTCGTTGCCGCGCACCAGCCCCTCGATATCCGCGGTGGTCGGGCTCTTGCGCTTGGTCCACCTGGCCCCGCCGTCGGCCGTGGTGATGATGACGCCGCCGTCGCCCACCGCCACCGCCTCCTGCTCGTCGAAGGCCAGCACGCGACAGAGCGGGCGGCTGACGCCGGAGGTCAGCTCCTTCCAGCTCTTGCCGCCGTCCTCGCTGCGCAGCGCCGTGCCCTGGTGGCCGACCGCGTAGAAGACCTTCGCCGACGCCTGCGCCACGTGCAGCATGTGGCCCGAGAAGGGCACCTTCACGCGCGTGAAGCTGCGCCCCTCGTCGCGAGATCGCCAGAGCGCGCCGGTGGCCGCGAGCCAGAGCGTGCCGTCGGCGGCGCGCGTGAAGGAGAACAGGTAGCCGGTTGCCTTGCATGGCACCGGCCTCCACGTCTCGCCGCCGTCCTCGGAGCGCTGCAGGCCGCCGTAGCCTGCCACCACGACGACCTGCTCCGAGACCGCGTGGAGGCCGAAGAGCTGGCTCGGCGCTCCCTCGACCTTCGCCTTCTTGAACGCCTTGCCGCCATTGGTGGAGCGGTAGACGGTGCCGCCGCGATCGCCGACGAAGACGCTCTTGCCCGCGCCGTGCACGACGTTGAGCACTCCCCCGCCCGCCAGGCGCTGGGCTGGCGAGGCCGCGACCAGCGCCTTCAGCGTGACGCGCTCGCCGCAGCCGACGCAGACCAGCTCGGCGTCCTCGGGCTTCTCTCCCGCGCGGAGCGGCAGCTCCTCCCCCCTGCAACGCGGGCAGACCCGCTGCACGCCCTTCTTCTCCAGCCAGGCGTCCACCGCCTTCTCGGAGTCGCGCAGCCGGGCGGCGCTGGCCAGGGTGAACATGCCGCCGCAGCCCTCGCAGAGGAGCTGGTCCTCCTCCAGCCGCTCGCTCGCCGCCGGGAGGTAGCGCAGGCTCGTCGCGTTGCACTCGGGGCAGCGGCGCGTCTGCGAGAGCACCGTCAGCTTCTGCTTGAGCTCGTCATCGCAGAGGAGCAGGCGGTAGTCCGGGGCGCCGCTCTCCTTCAGGTACGTGGTGAGCGCGTCGAGGCCGCGGAGCTCCAAGGGGAGCTGGAAGCCGAGGCGCTGGCCGTCGCAGTAGTAGAGGACGTCCTCGGCCTCGGCGTAGGGCACGCGGTGCCGACCGCCGGAGACCCAGGGCGCCTGCCTCCACTCGTCGAGGGAGGCGCCGCTCTCCCTCTGCGCGAAGTAGGCGTCCAGCGCCTCGCGCAGCTTCGTGCCGCGAGCGCCCTCGGGCAGAGTGAGGAAGACGGCGACCTCGGGCGCCTCGCGCTCCTCCTCGAGGACCTTCGCGCCGACGGCCTGCAGGTAGGGGCCGAAGCCCTCCTGCAGACCGCCGCAGTAGCTGTGGTACATGACCAGCGTCTTGCCGGAGACGGCGAGCTCGGGCTCGTCGCCGCCCAGGCCCTCGTCCCCCCAGCTGAGGATGGCGTTCCGGCGCAAGGTGTAGCCGTGCTTCTTCGCCAGCGCCTGCTGCGCCGCGGTCGGGTCGTCCCAGTTCTCGGTCTCATCGACCTCCTTCGCGTGCGCCTCGATGAAGGCCAGGAGCTCGGGCTTCGCCGCCGCCGCCTGCTCCTCGCTCTCGAAGCGGGCGACCAGGCGGTAGGCGCTGCTGTTGTTGCTGGAGAAGGACCGCCAGACGTGGACTTCCATCTCACTCTCCTCGGGGCTGAAGGGGTGTGGGGCGCCCGCAGCCACGCGCCGCGGCGCGAGGACACGCGCGGCGGAGCTGCTCGTAGATGATCGGGATCTCGTCGAAGCTCTCGAAGGGGACGCGCTGCTCGTGGAAGGAGCAGGGCTGCACCTGCCGGTCGGCGCTCAGCGAGAGGAAGCTGTCCGCGGCGCCGCAGTCCGGCTCGTCGAGGAGCTGGGGCAGCCCGGCCACCCGCTCGCGCCAGCAGACGTCGACCTTGAACACCAGGCCGGGGCCGAAGCGCTCGCGCAGGCGGCGCACGCTGGCCACGAGGCGGCGGTCGTCGTCGGGCGACAGGTGCAGCTCGTCGTCGCTCCCCTTGTAGCTGAGCAGGAGCAGGTCGCGCGCGCCGGCGCGGTGCCAGCGGTAGACGTCGAGCTCGAGGGTGCGCAGCCGCTCCGGCGTGACGAGCACGTTGAGCCCGAAGCGCGCCCCCTCGCGGACGAGGAGCGCGATCTTCTCCAGCGGCTGCTCGTCGTCGTAGATGGAGAGCTGCAGCTGCCCGTAGCATCCCTGGATGCTGCGCAGGAGCGCCGCGTCGAGCGCGACGCCGTTCGTGGTGAAGCTCGGGCAGAGCGGCGTCTCCTGCCAGATCCGCCGGAGCAGCTCGTCGAAGCGCGGGAAGACCAGCGGCTCGCCGCCGCCGAAGGTCAGCTCGAGGACGCCCCACTCCGTGGCCCAGCGCGCGAGCGCGAGGAGCTCGTCGAAGCTCCAGCGGCTCACCACGCCGGCCGGGCGGTAGCAGAAGGAGCACTCCTTGTTGCAGGCGTTCGTCAGCGCCACGTGCATGAAGCGCGGCGCGCGCTGCCGCAGGTGCGCCGTCTCCTCGCCGGAGAGGAGCTGGTTCACACCCGTCTCGCGGTCGAAGCGGAGGAGCTTGCCGTCGAGGGGCCAGCTGCGCCAGCGGGGAGGCATGCGCGCCACTCTAGCCCCAAAACAAGCGCATGTCGCCTACAGCGGAGGGCGATACCGTCGGCGATACGGCGTCGGGCCTTCTCGAAGTATCAGAAGTACGACTTCGTCGGCCCTCCTTGCCTCGCCTCGGTCTCGCCCTCCTCGCTACGGCTCATGCGCTTGTCTTGGGTCTAGCGCAGATCGGCCCCGGGCCGGAAGGCGTCAGCGCCGACGCGAAAACGCGTCACCTCCGTCACCTTCGAGGCAGAAAGTGCGGTGGTCGAGGACCGCGCCCTTGAGGTGCGCCTCCCCGATCGCTACAGTCTGGCCCCCGGGCCGTGAGCCCACAGAGAGGGGAGATCATCATGCAGATCGAGAAGGTCACCGGCGTCCTCCGCGAGCTCCTCAGCCCCCGCGCGGGCAAGACCGATGTCCACCTGGGCGAGGCCGGCTTCCTGCGCAAGATCCTCCGGCGACCCTCGCTGGAGTCGGTCTTCCTCTTCGTCACCTCGCGCTGCAACTCGCGCTGCCGCACCTGCTTCGCGCACGAGACGCTGAACCAGGGCACCGACCTCAGCTTCGAGCAGCTGCGCAAGGTCGCCGAGAGCGTGCCGCACTTCGACAAGCTCTGGCTCTCCGGCGGCGAGCCCTGCCTGCGCGAGGACCTCGCCGAGGTGATCGAGCTCTTCTATCACCAGAACGGCATCCGCTCGATCAACTTCCCGACCAACGGCAGCCTCCCCGACCGCGCCGAGAAGATCGTGGCGCGCCTGCTCGACAGCTGCCCCAAGCTGACCATCCACCTGAACTTCTCCGTCGACGGGCTGGGCGCGACCCACGACCGCATCCGCGGCATCGACGGGAGCTTCCGCACCGTCCTCGACACCATGGACCGCATCGGCGCCCGCTTCGGCGGCCACCCGCGGCTGGTCCGCAACATCGCGACGGTGGTGACCCGGGAGACGCGCGAGCAGATGCTCTCGGTCGGGGCCTACCTGATGGAGCGCAACTGCGCCGGCACGCACTTCTTCGAGAACGTCCGCGGCAACCCGCGCGACCCGTCGCTGAAGGGCCTCACGCGCGCCGAGCTCGAGCAGCTCCACCTCGAGCTCTTCCCGCTCTATGACCGCATGGCCGACCGCCTCTTCGAGAACGTGGACCCGCGCGCGCGCTGGTTCGCCAAGCTCTTCTTCCTGGGGACGCTGCGGCTGATGTACACGGTGCAGGAGGAGAACGTCGAGGGGCCGACGCCCTGGGGCATGGACTGCACCGCCGGCCTCACCACCGCCGTCATCGACCACGACGGCTCCATCCGCGCCTGCGAGCTGCGGCCGCCGATCGGGCGCCTCGAGGACTACGGCTACGACCTCCGCGCCGCGCTCACCTCCGAGGCGATGCGGCGGGAGATCCAGGCGATCGGCGGCGGGCACCGGGCGAACTGCTGGTGCACGCACGGCTGCTGGGTGATCAGCTCGCTCCAGTTCAGCCCGAAGACGCTCCTCTTCCGCATCCCCTGGGGCGCCATCCAGTGGCGGCGGCAGGGCTCGAAGCTGTCGCTCCCGCAGATCGACCCGGCCCTCCTCGGCGAGATCGGCCGCGCGCCGGCGCCGCGCCCGCGTTCGCCCCGCGCCGGGGCCGAGGAGCAGGTGCAGGCATGAAGGTCGTCCTCGTCGGCCGCGGCTCGCGCGGCGACGTGTATCCGGTCATCGCCATCGCCGGCGCGCTGCACCGGCGGGGGCACCAGGTCGACCTCTGCGTGGCGCCCTACTTCGAGCCCGCCGCCCGCCGCGCCGGCCTCGAGCCGCACCTCTACCACGAGGACATCGAGCAGGCGATGGCGGACATGGGCTCCAGCTGGGAGGCCTCGAAGCAGGCGCTCCGCTGGATGTCGAGCGGGCTCGAGGAGCGCGCGGGGGTGGTGCTGGAGGCAGCGCGCGGCGCCGATGTCCTGGTCACCGGCCACACGGAGCCGACCGCGCCCACCGTCGCCGAGGCGCTCGGCATCCCGCACTTCCGCGTCGCCTACTGTCCGGTGCTGATCGGCTCGGGGCCGCCGCCGCTGCTGCCCTGGCCCAACCTGCCGCCGGCCGCGAACCGCCTGATGTGGATCGCGCTCACCCAGGGCATCGGGCTCCTCGCCCGCGGCCAGCTCGAGCGCGTGCGGCGCCGCCTGGGCCTGCCCCGCATCCGCTCGCTGGCGGACTACTTCGCCGAGCGGAGCCACACGCTCCTCGCCTTCAGCCCCACGCTCTCGGCGCCGGACCCGGAGTGGCGCCACCCCTACAGCTACACGGGCGCCATCGACATCGCCAGCGAGGGCGAGCTACCCGACGAGGTGGTGCGCTTCGCGCAGGCCGGGCCGCCGCCGATCTACATGGGCTTCGGCAGCGTCAGCATCAAGCACCCGGAGCGGATGACCGAGGCCGCGGTGCGCGCCGCGCGCGAGGTCGGCTGCCGGCTGCTCCTCGCCCGCGGCTGGACCGGCCTCGGGCGCCGGGGCGTCAGCGGCGAGGTGCTCTGCGTCGGCGAGCTCCCGCATGCGCAGCTCTTCCCCTACCTGGCGGGCGTGGTCCACGCGGGCGGCAGCGGGACCGTGCACACGGCCGCGCGCGCCGGCGTGCCGCAGGTGATCCTCCCGCAGTTCGCCGACCAGTTCTACTGGGGCCACCGCCTGCACCGCCTCGGCGTCGCCCCCGCCGCGCTCACCGGCCGCGTCGGCTGGCGCCGGCTGGCGGGGAGCTTCCGGGCGCTCCTCTATGATCGCTCCCTCAGCCAGCGGGCGAGGGAGATCTCGCGGCAGCTCGCCCACGAGCACGGCCTGGCGACCGCCGTCGAGCGGATCACCCGCGAGGGCGGCGCGGCGACGGTGGCACCGACCGCGAGCTCCTCCGCGGTCGCCTGACCTCGCGTCCTCGCTCGATCACGCGTACCATCTCCTCACTTCCCTGGAGGGTGCCGATGAAGCTTCCGGCGGTGGTGCTCTTCGTCCTCGCCGCGGCGTGCAGCGACTCGTCTCCGCCCGCGCTCGACCGCCCGGCCAGCGAGCGTGGGCTCGTCGATCAGCGCGGGCTCGAGACCGTCGGGCTAGACAGCAGCCCCCTCGACGCCGCTCGCCTCGACGGGCCTCGCCCCGAGCGGGGCGCCCCGGACGCGTCCGCCAAGGGCTTCCTGCCGGACCCCAGCTTCGCCGTGAGCGGCGCGTTCGTCCACGGCGGCACGGTCACCATCACCCGCGCCGCCGGCGGCCTGGGGGCTCGACCGCGCCCGTTGCCCTGGCTCTGGGATCAGGTCTCGGCCCAGTACCTCGACGGCGTGGACCAGAAGGCCTACGCCGGTCTCGCCGACGGCGATCCCATCACCACCGCGGTCTGGGCCGACCAGGGGCTCTACCAGGGCTGGGACGTGCCCGAGCACAAGCTCAAGTACACCACCGCGGCCTCCAGGCTGCGCCATGCCCGCGCCAAGGCCCAGTACGGGAACTACGCCAAGAGCGCCAGCGACCCGAAGCCCTACTCGCGGATCTCGGGGCCCAAGTGGCCCGCGAGCTGGGGAGCGCAGGCCAACCAGCAGCTCTACCTCAGCTGGTGGCTGCGGATGAACGGCGCCACGCCGGGCTACCCGCAGGACGCGAGCGGCAACGGCGGCGAGGACAAGCCGCTCCGCTTCGGCGACACCTTCGGCGCCGGCAGCGGCCACTACGATCTCACGGTGGCCGGCCTCACCGCGGACACGGTGGGCTTCGGCAACCTCAAGTCCTGGGGCAGCCTGCCCGACCCGGGCGCCGCCTGGCACCGGCTCGAGCTCTTCCTCGATCGCGTGCAGGGGATCGCCGACCTCTACGTCAACGGCAAGCTCTCCCTCGGCTCGAACTCGTCCGTGAACGGGACGAACCCCATCGAGTTCCGGCCCAAGGCGCTGTACCTCTACGCCAGCCCCGCCGTCGAGGGCACCCAGCTCGACACCGGCGCCTGGAAGAACCTCACCGTGCACTGGCTCGGCTTCGACGACGGCGGCTCCACCCAGAAGTTCGCCCCGGGCCGCAACGTGGAGATCAGCGAGGTGTACCTCGACGTCACCCGGGCCCGCGTGGAGCTCAGCACCGCGGCGACCTGGGTCCATCGACCCGACGTGGTGAGGACCAGCGAGGTGCAGGGGCGGCTGCTCTCCTGGACGGCGGGATCGATCCAGCTCGAGCTCAACCAGGGAGCCTTCGCCTCGCTCGCCGGCCTCTACCTCTGGGTCATCACCGACGCGGGCGAGGCGATCCGCGTGGGCCGCTTCGCGCCGTAGCCGGCCAACTCATGTAGCTGGCCAGCTCATCCACGCCGCGCCCCGAGGCCGGGCGCCTGCGACACGGCGCTCACCACGGATCGCGCCAGATCGTCCCGTGGATGACATGCGGCGCCCGCTCGTCGGTCTCCTCGGCGAGGACGCAGACGGGCCGGCTCTCCACCAGCTCGAAGTCGGTGTAGCGCGCCGAGATGTACGTCAGGCTCGGCGGGACGTAGTGGGTCTCCAGCTGGTACTCGTAGCGGGTCACCACGCGCGTGGTCGGCACCATGCGGCAGTCCTGGCGTGACTCGTAGCTCGTCACGGAGCGGGTGACCGGCACGCTCCGCGAGCTCTTCGAGGCGTAGTCGTACTGATACTGGTAGGTCGTCTCCATGCGCGTCACCGGCACCGAGGTGGTCTGGCACTGGTAGCTGTATTCGGTGACGCTCTGGGTGACCGGCCTCATCACGCTGCGCACCTCGGTGCGCCCGGGCACCACC
>JAKLHH010000188.1 GCA_022710245.1 Myxococcota bacterium | reverse complement strand
GGCGAAGCGCCCGCCGCGGAACCAGGGGATGATGTACTCGACCGAGGTGCGGATCGCGATCTCCTCGTAGCGCTTGGAGTCGATCGAGGTGCCGAAGACGTCCCGCGAGGGGAGGGTGGAGAAGTTAAGCCCCAGCGCGCGGCCGGGGACGAGGTCGTTGAAGTCACCGATGAAGAACTTCTCGAAGAAGGGCGCCACCCCGAAGAGGACGCCGCCGCGGAGCTGCAGCGAGATGATGTGGCCCCAGCGCACCGGGAAGAAGTGATCGTAGCGCGCGGTGAGCTTGAAGAAGTCGTAGGTCGAGCCGAGGATGCCGCTCGCGAACTCGCCGCTCACCGTGAAGATGCTCCCCCGCTGCGGCAGCACCGGGTCGGAGCGCGTGTCGCGTTCGACGGTGACGCCCAGCTTGGAGAGGACGCTGGTGCCGTCGCTGATGCCGAAGTTGATCGGCTCGGCGCCGCCGAGAGGATCCTGCCGCACGGCGCCGGCCGGCACGTCAGACTGCACCACCTCGGCGCGGTAGTCGACGTACATGCGGGTGAAGCGCGCGAGGTCGAAGCCGGTGCCGAGGCCGCCGCCGATGCGCCGGTAGCGGAGCGAGATGAAGTCGGCCGGGTCGGAGCTCGACTCGGGGCCGGACTTGCGGAAGAAGTCACAGCCGTCGAGGTAGCGGAGGTAGCCGGAGAGCGAGAAGGGGGTGTTCCAGAGCTGACGCTTGCTCAGCCGCAGCAGGTAGGACTGCTGCACCTTGCCCCGCTCCACCTCGGGGTCGGCGCCGAGGAGGAAGGCGCCCTCGATGGTGATGCCGCGGCCGAGGAAGTTGGTCTCCGCCAGCCCCAGCCCGCCCCAGGCCTTGGTCGCCTCGCTGTTGCCGAGGAAGAGCTCGGTGAGGATGATGGTGCCGCGCTCGACGACCTCGACGACCAGCACCACCTTGCCGCGCGCGGCGCCCTTCTCCAGCTTGAGCCGCACGTCGGAGAAGTAGCCGAGCGAGAGGACGCGGTAGCGCGAGAACTCGAAGCGGGGATCGTCGACGGAGAGGCGTTCGCCGGGCCTCACCCGGAGCGCCCGCCGGATGATGTAGTCGCGGGTCTTGGTGTTGCCGCGGATCTCGATCCTCTCGATGATGTACGCGGGCGTGAGGCTCGCCTCCTCGGCGGCGGCTCGGTCGGGGAGCGCGAGCTGCGAGAGGAGCACGAGGCCGAGCAGAATTTGCCCTGCTCGCCTCCTTCGGAGGCTCCGCGATGAAGGGCAAATTCGTCGCGGCGCCGCCCAGGTGCGCCCGTGGGTACGGCGGTCGGGCGCAGCTGCCGCGACCAACAAGCAGAGCGGAGCGGAGCGCGCGCCGGGCGAGGGGGGGTGAGCGTGCTCCATGCGGGGACGAGCGTGCCGCAGGAGCGACGGCGGAGTCAAGACGAGCGGCCGGGCGCCGCGCCGTGCCGCGTCGCGCCGCGGCCGGGCCGGCAAGCGCATTTCAAACGGCTCCGCGGTCGTGCTAACTTCAGGCGCGATGAGAGCCCGGTCACACCCGCCTCGCCTGCTCGCGCTGCTCGCCCTCGGGCTGCTCCTCGGCGGCTGCGTCGACCTCCGCAGCTTCGCCGGGAGCTGGAGCGGCGGCGTGGTGGTCGAGGAGCCGGTGCGCCAGGGCTTCGGCGCCGACACCCAGGTCTCTCCGCTCGCCCTCGACAACCTCGACCTCCGCACCGCGACGGCGGTCCTGACGACGAGCGACGGCGCCTTCAAGCAGACCCACCTCACGCGGGTGACGAAGCTCGCCAACGACGCGCTCGCCTCGCTCACCTTCGACGGCTCGCCGCTGCGCTCGTACGTCTTCTTCGCGCCGCTCGCGAGCGACCCCACGGGCGCGCCGGCGCTGCTCCTCATCAGCCTCTTCTCCGACGACCACGTGGAGCTCCGGGTGCTGCGCGGGAACGACCTCTACGGCCTCTTCCTGCTCCATCGCGCGGAGGGCGGATGAGCGAGGCGCCGGGCGAGCCAGGGGTCCCGTCGTCGCTGGAGGCGCCGGTCGCACCAGCCGAGGCGCCGCAGGCGCCAGCCACACCCGCCGAGGCGCGTGGCGCGTCAGCCGAGGCGCCGCGGCTGGTCGTCTACCTGGAGGACAGCCCCGACAACCTGCGCCTGGTGCAGTGGGTGCTGGAGACGACCGGGCGCTTCACCGTGGTGGGCGCCGCCGACGGGCTCGCCGGCCTTGACCTGGTCCGCGAGCGCCGGCCCGCGCTCGTCCTCCTCGACCTCGACCTCCCGCTCCTCGACGGCCTCGGGGTGGCCCGGCGGCTGCGTGCCGACCCGGACCTGCGTCAGATCCCGATCATCGCGGTGAGCGCCTGCGTGATGCGCAGCGAGCGGGAGCGGAGCCTCGACGCGGGGTGCATGGCGTTCGTCGAGAAGCCCTTCGACGTGCTCGCCTTCCGCGAGACCGTCGAGGAGTGCCTGCGTCGCGCCGCGCCCACCCCGCTCCCGCTGCACAGCGTCTGCTCCGAGCCGGGCTGAGCGGGGCCTCGATCAGGAGCCGGGCTGAGCGGGGCCTCGATCAGGAGAGCGCGTCAGGGCATCTGGCTCCCGCCGGAGACCGGCAGGTAGGTCCCGCTGACGAAGCGCGAGGCGTCGACGCAGTAGAACAGGATGGCCCCCGCGATGTCCTCGGGCTGCCCGATGCGCCGGAGCGGCGTGTGCGCCGCGATGGCCTCCTTCATCGCCGCGGGCGCCCAGGCGGTGGCGTCGGTGGCCGTGAGGCCAGGGGCGACCACGTTGACGCGGATCCCCAGCGGGCCGAGCTCGAGCGCGAGCGCCTTGGAGAAGGCGTCGAGCGCCGACTTGGCGCTGGTGTGCGCGACGAAGCCCGGCCCGGGGACGCGGGAGAGCCCGCTGCTCACGTTGACGATGGTGCCGCTCCGCCGCTTGGCCATCCCCTCGGCCACCGCCTGGCAGCAGAAGAAGCTCGCCTTCATCTCGCCGAGGAGCTTCTGCTCGAAGTCCTCCCAGCGGTACTCGACGAAGGGCTTGACCGGGAAGCCGATGCCGGCGTTGTTGACCAGGATGTCGACGGGGCCGAGCTCGGCCTCGGTGCGCTGCACCAGCGCCGTCACGTCCTCGCGGCGGGTGACGTCGGCCTGCACCAGGACGGCGCGGCCGCCGGCCCGCGTGATCTCGGCCACCACCTGCTCGCCGGCCTCGCGCGCCTTGGTGTAGTTGACGGTGACGCGGGCGCCCTCGGCGGCGAGCAGCTTCGCGGTCGCCGCGCCGATGCCGCGGCTGGAGCCGGTCACGATCGCCACCTTGTTCTGCAACATCATCGCGGGTTCTCCTCGGGGTCGTGGGAGCCGTCAGGATAGCACGCCGGCCGCGCCCTGGAAGCGCGCTCCCCGGCGTGCTTGAATCGCTCCATGCGCGTCCTCCTCGTCTCGGCCAACACCGAGCGCGTGAACATGGCGACGCTCCCCGTCGGGCTGGCCTGCGTGGCAGCGGCCACCCGCCGCGCGGGCCACGAGACCTCCTTCCTCGACCTGATGCGTGAGCCGGACCCGCTCGCCGCGCTGCGCGCGCGCGTCGCGGCCTTCGCCCCCGAGGTGATCGGCGTCTCGGTGCGCAACATCGACGACCAGGCGATGGCGAGCCCGCGCTTCCTCCTCGCGCAGGTGAGGGAGGTGGTGGAGGCCTGCCGCGCCAGCTCGCCGGCGCCCGCCGGCGCGGCGCCCGGTGGCGAGCTGCCGCGGCCCACCATCGTCCTTGGCGGCGCCGGCTACAGCCTCTTCCCCGACGCGGCGCTCGCCTACCTCGGCGCGGACCTCGGCGTCGCCGGCGAGGGCGAGGTCGCGTTCCCGGCGCTCCTCCAGCGGCTCGCGAGCGGCGGCGACCCCGCGGGCCTCCCCGGCGTGCACGTGGCCGGCCGTCCCGGCGCGCACGCCGAGCGCCAGTTGTTGGTCGCGGCCGCTCCGCCCGACCGCCCTCTTCGCTGGGCGGCGCCGCGACAGTTCGCCCCGGACCTCGACGCGCTGCCGCTCCCCGAGGAGGAGCTCTGGGCGGACCTCGACCCGGCGCCCGGGCTCTGGGTGCCGATCGACGGCCGCCGCGGCTGCCCGAACGGCTGCTGCTACTGCGCCACCCACCTGCTGCAGGGCCGGCCCATCCGCGCTCGCTCGCCACGGCGCCTCGCGGAGCTGATCGCCCGCATCGCGCGGAGTGGGCCTCGCCGCTTCTACCTCGTCGACAACTCCTTCAACCTCCCCGAGGCGCACGCGCTCGAGCTCTGCCGCGAGCTGGCCGGGCTCGACCCGCGGGTGGGCTGGCGCTGCATCCTCTACCCGCACCGCGTCTCGGAGGAGCTGGTCCGCGCCATGGCGGCGGCGGGCTGCGAGGAGGTCTCGCTGGGCTTCGAGAGCGGCTGCCCGCGCGTGCTCCACGAGCTCGGCAAGCGCTTCTCTCCCGAGGACGTGCGCCGCACCTCGACGCTGCTCGGCGCGGCCGGGATCCGCCGCGTCGGCTTCCTCCTCCTCGGCGGGCCCGGGGAGACGCGCGAGTCGGTCGAGGAGAGCCTGGCCTTCGCCGCCTCGCTCGGCCTCGAGCAGCTGCGCATCACCGTGGGCCTGCGCATCTACCCCGGGACGCCGCTCCAGCGCCGCGCCCTCGAGGAGGGCCTCCTCGCCGCGGACGACGATCTCCTGCAGCCCCGCTTCTACCTGGCGCCTGGCCTGGCGCCCTGGATCCACACGCGCGTGCAGCCCGGCTGAGCGCTCTGCAGGGCAGCGCCAGCCTCACCGCTCGCCGATCGGCCAGAGCGCGCCCGCCGCGCGGAGCGCGAACCCGCCGGGCACCTCCTCGACGAGCTCACCCAGGAGCTGGTAGGCGGCGCGGCTGAAGCGCGCCGGCAGGCCACCCTTCACGCGACAGTAGAGCGCGTGCCCCTCTCCCACGGTGAGGCTCGGGTAGTCGAGCTCCTCCTCGCTCTCGTCGCTGAGCAAGACGTGCACGCGGACGCCCACGGGCGTGCGCTCGAGCTCCAGCGTGCGGACCAGGTAGGGCGCGTCCTCGACCTCCACGTAAGCGTAGCGGTCCGCGTCGAGCCGGAGCACGTAGCGGCCGTCCTCCAGGCGGCCCAGCCAGCGATGGAGCGCGCGCGAGAGCCCGGCGTGCTCCACGGGGCGGCCCTCGTGCCACCAGCGACCCTCGCGGTCGAGCCGCAGACCGGTCTCGCGCAGGCGCTCGATCAGCGCCAGGCGCTCGGCCTCGCCGGTGTCGCTGCTCGCCGACCGCGGATCCGCGTCCGTCCGCTCCTCGCCCGCCGGCCGTGGCTCCCCCCGCGCTCGCTCCTCGTGCTCAGCCATCGCTCACTCCAGAACGTACTCTCGCTCACGCGCTTCACCGCGTCGACGGTGGAAGCGGCATTTATTTTGCGCGGCCTGCGCAAGAATGCTCCCCCGGCAAGTATGGCACCCCGACTGGCCGGGTATAATCGGTACCGATGAGCGGGCCTCTCGAGCAGATCCGGGCGCCGCGGGTCGCCTGGGGCGGCGCAGCCACGGTCTACCTCGGCAATCAGCAGCTCCGCTGCGAGGTCGCCAACCTCTCCGCGTCGGGGATGCTGCTCCTCGCGCCGCAGCCGGCCGCGCGGGGGCAGTTCGTGCGCCTGGTCTTCGACCTCGGCGACCGGCGCTGGCTCAACCTCGACGCGGTGATCGCGCGCGACGCGAGCGGGCCGCGACGCGCGGCCTGGGGCGTGCAATTCCTCCACATCCCGCCGGCGGTGAGCGCGCCGCTCGGCCGCTTCCTGCGCGAGCGGCTCGCCGGGGAGCTACGCGAGGCCGGACGCAGCACGGCCCCCGCGCCCGTCCCGGCCGCGCCGCGGGTCCCGACCGCGCCGTCCGTCCCGGCCGCTCCGCCGGCCTCGGCGGCGGCGCGGGTCCCGAATGCGCCGTCCGTCCCGGCCGCTCCGCCGGCCTCGGCGGCGCCGCGGGTCCCGGCCGCGCCGCCGGTCTCGACCGCGCCGCGGGTCCCGGCCACGCCGTCGGTGACCGCGTCGCGGGTCCCGGCCGCGCCGCCGGTCTCGACCGCGCCGCCGGACCGGCCCCCGCCCACCCGGGCGACGAGCGGGGCCACCCGCGGCGGCGCAGCGGCCAGGCGTGACAGCTCGGGCGCGTGGAAGCTGCGCGACGTCACCCCGGCGGATCTCCACGAGGCGGGTGCCTCGACGAGCTTCGGCGAGGACGCCACCCCGCTTCGCGAGCTCTACCGCCGCGCCCTGGCCCAGCTGGATGACGACGGCGAGGAGCGCAAGCCTCCCCGCCGTCGCTGAGACCCGGCTCCCTCGCGCGCCAAATTCCTTCGCAAGCAGGCCTGCCTCTCATACTATGGAGCAGACAGGAGGCCGATGTGCTGACCACCCCGCGAGCCGCCGTGATCGCGCTCCTGTGCGCGTGCAGCTGCAGCGTCATCGTCGACCACAAGCTCGGGAGCAAGCCCTCCGGCGACGCCGGCAAGGCGAGCGACGGCAAGCCCGGTGAGGCCGCGCCGGGAGGGATCACCGGCGAGCGCTCGAAGGCCGGCCCCTTCGTCATCGGCGAGCAGATCACCATCCCGCTCGCCGGCGTCAAGGGCACGCCGACGCTGGTGGTGATCGGCTCGGCCGCTGACAAGGGGGTCGTCTGCCCCGGCGTCGTGGCGGGGAGCGCCTATGTCTGCACCATCGGGCCCTTCACCCACGACGGGGCGCAGAAGTACTTCCTCGTCGACTCCAGCTTCAGGACGATCGGCAGTGGCTCGATCGCGATCCGTCGACTGGTGATCGCGGGGGCGACGAACCTCTCGACCAGCTACCTGCACGACTCGGAGACCCTCGAGGAGGTGGGCAGCGTGCCGGTCGGTGAGTTCAACCAGCTCTTGACGGAGTTCCCCAAGCTCTCGCCCTCGGGGCGCTACCTCCTCCTCCTGGTCAAGAGCGGGCTCGAGCTCGTCGACCTGGTCAACCGCGTGACCGCGGCGGTCCCCAAAGAGTGCTTGACCATCGAGGCGAGCGACTTCGAGCCGGAGCTCCTGCAGGCGAAGCTGAGGTCTGACAGCCAGCCGGTCACCTTCTTCGCGCCGGAGAACTACCTCTGGTGCGGGACCGCGAGCGGCGTCGCGACGGTCAGGCTACCCCAGCCACCGAAGCGGATCGATGGCACCCTGACCGCGGTCGTGCAGGGCGCCTTCGCCAGCAAGGTGAAGCAGCTCGCCTGGACCGTGCTGCCGCAGGGCGGGAAGTGGCTCGCGGGGGTGGTCGAGACCCCGAGCAGGGTCTTCCTGCGCGCGCCCGACGGCAAGGTCCTCACCGCGGACGTGGGCGGCACGGACCTGGTGCGCGTGATGCCGCTCGAGCTGAAGGCCAACCCGCTGCTGGGGACGGTGGACATCGCGGACGCGCCGGTCGTGCTGGCGCTGACCAGCGGGAGCTCGCTCCTCACGGTCTTCGGCGCCAACGCCGGCAAGCTGGATCCGCTGACGAGCCTGACGGTGAAGGGAGGCGGCAGCACGCTGAAGGTGGCGGCCTTCGTCCCCAGTCCCTACACCGCGATGGCAGGCCTTCAGATCAAGGCCGACCTCGTCGGGAGCGCCAAGGTGCCCCCGCACCCCATCTACGTGAACATCGGGATGGAGTCCGACAAGCCTGCCATCCAGCAGCGGGACGCCGACCCGAGCGGCCACGCGCTCGACACCGGGCGCGACCTCTTCGCGCTGCCGGTGAGCCACCTCGCGAACCCGGACGCTCCCTACGTGAAGCGGTACCTCGCGATCCAGACCCCGACGGCGCTCGCCAAGGGGCTCATCTCCGTCGAGCAGGACTTCCCCAAGGTCGCCCAGCTCTGCGCTCTCGAGGTGCCCTCCCTCAGCCTCGGCGCGGCGTCCGTCTCGGCGGCGCATCACCCGCGCCTGCAGCGCCTCTACTACCTCGAGGGCAAGAAGCTGAGCGCGTGGAGCTACTCGCCGCTGCAGCAGGTCGTGGCTCGCGACCTGACGAGCCCCGCCGTCCCCGGCCTGGCTGTCGTCTTCGTCCAGCCCTAGTCTCAAGACAAGCGCATCTCGCCTACTGCGGCGGGCGATCCCGTCGGCGATGCGGCGTCGCACCTCCTCGGCGTACCGCAAAGTACGCCTTCGTCGGCGCTCCTTGCCTCCCCTCGGTCTCCCCCGCCTCGCTACGGCTCATGCGCTTGTTGTGGGCCTGGCCAGCACGGTCCTGGCCAGTCGATCAGGCAGGCCCGGGCAGCCGCGCGTCGGCGCCGCGGATGTAGAGCGGCACCGCCGCCGCGAGGTCGTCCGCCTCCCCGGCCGCGAGGCGCGGGCGCGCGGCCTCGAGGAGGTGGCGCGCGTGGATGGCGTGGCAGGCCTCCGGCGCCAGGCGCGCCGGCCCGCCGGGGGCGCCGAGGAGCAGCTCGCGGTAGAGGAGCGCCCCGTCCCCGGCCAGCGTCACCGGCTCGCCGAGCCGCCCGAGCTCGGCGGCGAGCTCCTCGGGACGGAGCACACGCTCGGGCCCGAGCGCGAGGCCGTCCCGGTAGAGTGAGGTGAAGACCTCGCCCCGCCGCGCGTCGAGGACCGCCGCCACGAGCCCGCCCGGCCCCGCCGCCGCCGCCGCCGCCGCGCCGAGCGGCAGCAGCGAGGAGAGGCAGAGGAGCGGCCGGCCGATGGCCAGGCAGAGGCCCTTGGCGGTCGCCAGGCCGATGCGGAGCCCGGTGAACGAGCCGGGCCCGCGGCCGCAGATCACCGCGTCCAGCTCGCGCACCGAGAGCCCCGCCGCCCCCAGCGCCTCGTCGACGAGCGCGAGGAGCCCCTCGCTGTGCGTGGTGACCTCGCGCTCGGCCTCGCAGACGCATCCGGCGCCGTGCGCGACGGCGACGGTGGCGTGGCGGGTCGCGGTGTCGAGCGCGAGGAGCTTCATCAGGCGCGGCTCACTTGGCGATGAAGTAGCGGACGATGTCGTTCTTGAAGGCGAAGACCATCAGCGAGATGAGCAGCACCAGCCCCACGTAGGAGGCGAGCTCCCTCGCGCGCAGGCTGAGCGGCCGCCGCTTCACCGCCTCGATGGAGAAGAACATGATGTGCCCGCCGTCGAGGATCGGGATCGGCAGCAGGTTCAGGATGCCGAGGTTGATGCTGATCAGCGCCATCATCCAGAGGTAGTGGTCCCAGCCCTTCTCGGCGGCCGCGCCGGCCGTGTAGAAGAGCATGATCGGCCCGCCGATGGTGTCGCGCGGGATGGCGCCGCGAAAGAGCTGGACGAAGCCGAGCGCCATCACCCCCACCACCTGCCCGGTCTCACGCACCGCCTTGGAGATGGCATAGGTGAAGCGCCCGTCGATCGGGACCCCGTCCGCCGCGCGGGTGAGGATGTGGTTCTTGATGCCGAAGACGAAGCGCTGCTGCGTCTGCTTGTACTCGTCGCGGTAGGTGTGCTGCGCGACCTGAAAGCTCGCCGTCCGCTCGAGGCCGCCGTAGGGCACCCAGGTGATCGAGTGGGTGGCCTTGCGCTGCTGCTCGAGGGTGAGGTGGATGAGCTCCCAGTAGCGGAGCGGGCGGCCGTTGAAGCCGGTCACCCGGTCGCCGGGCTTGAGGCCGATCTTCTCTGCCGGGCTCCCCTTCTCCACCTGGTCGACGAAGAACTCGGCGGAGTAGATGCCGCTCTCGTAGCGGGTGCGGGCCCCCTCGCGGCGCGCCTCCGGGTCGACGTGCGTGGTCGTCGGCGTCATCAGGCGCAGGTCGAGGAGGCCGGAGAGCACCGGCCCCGGCCGCAGGTAGGAGATGCGCAGCGACTCGCCGCGGTTGCGCTCGAGGAGGCGCTGCACCTGGCCCCAGCGCTCGACGGAGCGTCCGTTCACC
>JAKLHH010000187.1 GCA_022710245.1 Myxococcota bacterium | reverse complement strand
CGCAGTGGAACACCATCAGCATCAGCGGCTACCACATCCGCGAGGCCGGCGCGACGGCGGTGCAGGAGCTCGCCTTCACGCTCGCCGACGGGCTCGCCTACGTGCAGCTCGGCATCGACGCCGGGCTCGACGTCGACACCTTCGGCAAGCGGCTCTCCTTCTTCTTCGACGTGCACAGCGACTTCTTCGAGGAGATCGCCAAGTTCCGCGCCGCGCGCCGGATGTGGGCGCGCTTCATGCGGGAGCGCTTCGGCGCGAAGGACCCGCGCACCTGGCTGCTCCGCACGCACGCGCAGACGGCTGGCGTCTCGCTGACCGCGCAGCAGCCCTTCAACAACATCGTGCGGACCACGCTGCAGGCGCTGGCGGCGGTCCTCGGCGGGACGCAGTCGCTGCACACCAACTCCTACGACGAGACCTACGCGCTCCCCACCGAGGGAGCCGCCACCCTCGCGCTGCGCACGCAGCAGCTGATCGCCGACGAGAGCGGCGTCGCCGCGGTGGTGGATCCGCTCGGCGGCTCCTACTTCGTCGAGAGCCTCACCGACAAGATGGAGGCCGCGGCGATGGAGTACATCACGCGCATCGACGAGATGGGCGGCATCGCGCGCGCCGTCGAGGAGGGCTACCCGCAGCGCGAGATCGCGCGGAGCGCCTACGAGTTCCAGCGCAAGGTGGAGGAGAGACAGCGGATCATCGTCGGGCTCAACCGCTACGCGGGCGGGCCCGAGGAGAAGATCCCGACGCTGAAGATCGCGCTGGAGGTGGAGCGCGCGCAGCGCGAGCGGATCGCCGCCGTGCGCGCGCGGCGCGACGCGGCCCGGGTCACGGCGGCGCTCGGGGCCGTGCGGGAGGCGGCGCGGGACGAGCGCGCCTGCCTCTTCGACCCCATCCTCGAGGCGGTGCGCGCGTACGCGACGCTGGGCGAGATCTGCCAGATCTTCCGCGACGAGTTCGGCGAGTACAGCGACCCCGCCTACTGCTGAGCGCGCTGCAGTGCTCGAGACGCCCCACCGGATCATCTCCGCCTCGCGCCGGACCGACCTGCCCGGCTACCACGCGGACGAGTGCGCGGCCCGCCTCCTGCGGCTGCGCAAGCCGGTGCACTCGGTCTTCTTCTGGACCCGCTACCCGGCGGCCCTCACGCGGCCCGGCCCGCTGGCCGAGCTCCTCCGCCTCGGGATCGAGAACCCGTTCGTGCACCTGACGGTGACCGGGCTCGGCGGGACCCGCCTCGAGCCTCGGGTGCCGCCGACGGCCGAGGTGCTGGCCAGCCTCGACCCGCTCCTCGCGGCGCTGCGCGGCCAGCCGGAGCGGCTCCTCTGGCGCTACGATCCGGTGCTGAAGGGGGTGATGAGCCTCGAGCAGTTCGAGGAGCTCGCGGGCGCCTTCGGCGGGCGCGGCGTGCGCGCGTGCTTCTTCTCCTTCCCGGCGAGCCTCAGCCTGAAGGGGGCGCTCGAGGAGCAGTACCGCGTCTCGGGGCTGCAGCCGTGGTCGCGCGCGGAGCGGCGCGAGCACGCGCTGCGCCTGGCCGAGGTCGCGGCGCGGCACGGGCTGACGATGTACGCCTGCAACCAGCCTCGCGTCGTGGAGGACTGCGGCGGCGCCGTGCAGCCGGCGGCTTGCATCTCGGCCGAGCTCGCCGCGCGCCTGCACCCTCGCGGGCTGCCGCTCGAGCTGCCCAGGGACCCCGCGCAGCGGCGCCACTGCAACTGCGCGCTGAGCCACGACCTCGGCCGCTACGACGATCGCTGCCGCTCGGGCTGCGCCTACTGCTACTCCTCGGCGGGCGGGCCCGGGCGCGACCCGGAGGGCCCCGCGTGAGCGCGCGCGTCTCGCTCCGGCCGGCGCCCGCCACGGCGCTCTGGTACCACCTGCTCGCGCACCTCGACCTCGGGCGCGACGCGGCGAGCCTGCACGATCGCGGCTACCTCGCGGAGGCGGGGTCGAGCGCGCTGGCCGTCCGCGCCCCGGCGCTCGCGCGAGCCTGCGCGACGATCGCGGACCCGCTGGCGCTGCAGGTGCTGCCGCTCGCGCTCCCCGCCGACGCTCCACCCGGCGCGCTGGACGAGCTCCTCGAGGGAGGCGGGCCCGAGCCCGCGCGCGGGCTGGTCGCGACGCTCCTCGGCGATACGGCGGGGGAGGCGCTCGCCGCCGCGCTGGCCGCGGCCCTCGAGGACGAGCGGTCGCGCTTCCTCGCGGGGCCGTGGCGACGCGAGGAGGCCCGGCTCGCCGCCGACGCGTCTCGCTGGGGCGCGCTCCTCGACGAGGAGCTCGCGCCGCACTCGGCGATCCTCGGCCTCACGGCGGAGGTCGAGGTGCGGCCGTGCCGGGCGCTCGCCGGGGCTGGCCGCGCCCTCGAGCTGCGGGAGAGGACCGTGGTCGCCGTCGGGCCCCCGCGCTCCGCGGATGGGCTCGAGCTCCTCTTCCAGGTGCTGCACGAGCTCACGCACGCCGCCAGCGACCCCTTGGTGCGCGGCGCGGGCGACCGGGCGACGCGCGAGGGCGCGCCGGGCTACGCCGTCCACTTCCGTCTGGAGCAGGCAGTGCTCGCGCTCGACTATCACCTCCTGCGCCGCCGCCGCCCCGCGCTGCTCGCCCGCTACCTCGACTGGTGCGCAGGCTGGGTGGTGCCGGACGCCGCCTCGCTGCCGCGCCTCCGCGCGCTCGCCGCGGCCGCCGGGATCGATCGCCCCGAGGACGACTGGCGCTCGCTCGGGCAGGTCGCCTCGGTCGCCCCGCGTCGCGCCACGGAGGCAGCGCTCGAGGAGCTGACGCTCGTCCCCGCGGAGTCTCTCCCCGCGCTGCTCGCGCTGCTCGAGCGGTGAGGAGCGCTCGAGGGTGTGGCCCCTGCACCGGTCGCCAGCTATCCTTGGCGCTGCCAGGACCCGAGACCCTGTACCGAGGAGAGACCGATGGCCAAGCTCAGCCAGGAGATGAAGGACCTCGTCAGCCAGCAGCAGTGCTTCGTCGCCAGCGTGAACGCCGATGGCACGCCCAACGTGGGCCCCAAGCGCTCGACACGCGTCCTCGACGACGAGCACCTGGTCTTCAGCGAGGCGACCGGCAACCGCACCTGGGCCAACGTGCAGCGCGGCTCGAAGGTGGCCATCGCGGTCGTCGACCGCGACGCGATGAAGGGCTTTCGCTTCGAGGGCACGCCCGAGGCGGTGACCTCGGGGCCGATCTTCGAGAGGTCCGCCGAGATGCTGAAGCAGCGCGGGATCAAGGCGCCGCTCCGCGCGGTGGTGACGGTGCGCGTGGAGCGGATCTTCAACCTGGGCCTGCCGGGCGCGGGCGAGGAGATCCTGTAGTCGCCAGCCTCTCGTCAGCGGCGCGACGGCCTCAGCCAGCCTGCGCCGGAGCGGCGATCAGCGTCTGCGCGCGCGGCGCTCGGCCACCAGCTGGTAGTGCACGTAGCCGGCCAGCCCGCCCGAGTAGACCACCTTCTTGATCGCCTTGAAGCTGGTCTCGCGGTCCGCCTCGATGATCAGCTGGCCGGGGAAGACCCCGTCGGGGTTGGTCAGCCTCCAGTTGTGCTTCTTGACCTCGAGCTGCTCCGTGAGCTTGGCGATCTTCCAGTCGGGGGAGGAGTCGTCGAGCAGCTCGCGCAGGGTGGAGACCTCGCTGCCATCGAGGGTCACCACGCCGTCGCCGTCGTCGGCGGCCGCCATGGTCACGACCGGCGCGCGCTCCAGGCCCTCCAGGCGCTCCGCGATGGGAACCGTCAGGCGCGGCCGGCACATGCAGAGGTCGCTCGCCGGGTGGAACGTCGCCAGCAGGAACAAGACCATCACCATGAAGATGTCGATGAGAGGAGTGAGCTGGAGGGAGGAGGCGAGCGGCACGCGCCGCCGGAGTCTGGTTCGCTTGCTGCAGAGGACGATCATGTACTGACAGACAGCCGGCGCGCCGTCCGGTTCGCGTCTTCGCCCCGAGCTGCGCAGGCCTCAGGCCTCGGTGCAGCCACCCCTCCTTGCCGGCGAGCGCAGGCCTCAGGGCCTCAGCGCAGCCACCCCTCCTCGCCCGCGAGCGGAGGCAGCCGGATCTCTCCGAGGTCGCGGCTCGTCACCTCGCCGCGGCGTCGCCAGACGAGGAGCAGGCGCTGCCCACGGTAGCGCGGCCCGACGGCCGCGAGCAGGCGTCCGCCCTCGAGGAGCCGCTCGCAGAGGACGCGGGGTGGGTAGGGCAGGCAGCCGTCGACGAGGAGCGCTGTCGACCGGGGCAGGCGTCGCGCCGAGCGGTAGACCCGAACCTCGAGCGCCGGCAGGCCAGCGAGCTGACGGCGGAGCTCCACGGCGACCGCTCGCGTCGATGCGCGCGCGTGCACGCGCCCCCGTGGCCCGACCAGCTCGGCGGCGAGCGCGAGGCCAGCGGCGCTGCGGGCTCCGACCACGACCACGAGCTCGCCGACCCGCGGCGCGAGCGCCGCCAGCAGCCGGGCCTGCTCGTCGAGCCCGGGCGCGGCGCGGAGCGGCTCCGGCAGCCTCGCCCGCGCCGAGGCCACGACCTCGTCCGCGAGGCCGTCGCCGGGCTCGAGCGGCTGCGAGTCGCCCGCGAGCAGCCGCGCCATCGCGGCGAGCTGCTCGGCGACCTGCGCCGGCGCGAGGAGCTCGACCTGCTCGTCGAGGGAGTGCCGGTAGACGGCGTCCACCGAGCGGCCCGTGAAGCGAAACCGCACGCGGATCTCGCCGACCAGCGGCCCCAGCTCACGCCCCGCGAAGGCCGCGCGCTCCTCGGCGCGGAGCGTGGCCGAGGGATCGACCAGCTCGGCGGCGAGCGAGCGATCGCCGCCGCCCTCCCACCAGCGCGGCGCGTGGAAGCGCGCGCCGAAGCGCTCTGCGTAGGCGGCCTGCGCCTCGAAGACCTCGCTCCCCGGGTAGAGGCGGAAGGGATCGACCGAGAGCCAGCCCGGCGTCTCCTGCCCGGCCGGGAAGAGCTCGCGCACGAAGGCCGCGGTCTCGCCGAGGGAGGCCGCGTCCTCGCCCGGGTGGCCGAGGATGAGGTTCGCGGCCCAGGTGAGGCCGGCGCGTCGGGCGAGCCCGGCGAAGTGACGGATCCCGTCCAGGTAGCGCGCCGGGTGCTCGGCCTTGCGCATCACCTCCAGCATGCGCGGCGAGCCGGACTCGAGCCCGACGCCCACCGCGAAGCGCGCGCGCACGAGCAGCTCCACGTCCTCGGGCTCGAGGGCGTCGACGCGGGTCAGGGTCCAGTGCTGCCGCGGCAGGAGCCCCTCGCGGGCGATCCCCTCGAGCACGGCGCGGCGCCAGTCAGGGCGCAGCCCGAAGAGCGGGTCGGCGACGTTCAGCACGAAGCGCCGGAGCGGCAGCGCGCGATGGAGGCGCCGGAGCTCGTCGAGGGCGCGCTCGGGAGAGAAGGCGCGCCAGCGGCGCTCGCCCTTGCACCGCTCCATGCAGAAGGTGCAGCGGAAGGGGCAGCCGCGGCTCAGGTAGAGCTGCACCTTGCCGCCGAGCTCGGCGGCGCGCGGCAGGTAGCGTCCGAGGAGCGACCAGTCGTAGGGCGGGAGCGCGTCGAGCTCGGGGACCGGATCGGGGCCGAGCACCGGCGCCTCGGGGCGCGTCCCGCCGAGGAGCGCGGCGGCCAGCGCCGCGAGCGGCCGCTCCCCCTCGCCGACCACGGCGTGATCGAAGGCGCGGCCCTCGCCGGCGAGCTCGCCCGGCAGCGCCGAGGCGTGGTAGCCGCCAGCGACGAGCGGGACGCCAGGGAGGCGCTGGCGGAGCGCCCGCGCGAGCGCGAGGACGCGCGGGTGGTCGAAGGACGAGTAGGCGCTGATCCCCGCGAGGAGGAGCGGCCCGAGCTCCTCGACGCGAGGCCAGAGCGAGGCCAGCGTGCCGTCCTCGTAGCCGAGGTCGAGGATCGCGGCGCGCACCGGCAGCTCGCGCTCGAGGTAGCTGCCGAGCGCCACCAGGTGCGGGAGCCCGAAGTCGCGGTCGTCGCCGAGCGCGCCCGGGTTGAGGAGCAGCACGGTCGGCTTGCTCATGGCTCCGCCTCGCCCGCGTGGCGACGCCCGTCGCGGAGGAGCGGCTCCTCGGCGTCGAGCGACCCGCCGCAGGCGAGCGCCGCCTCCTTGCAGCCCGCGCGGCAGACCGCGGCGAGGCGGCAGGGGCGGCAGCTCGGCGGGAGCGCGCGCGCGAAGCGCCGGAGGTAGCTCGCGCGCATGATCCGCCGCCAGCTGCTCTGGCGCAGGTCGCCGAGGATCTCCGAGGAGAGGTTGCAGGCGCGCACCTTGCCGAGGAAGTCGACGACGGGGTTCGGCCGCGCCGAGGCGCTCGAGCAGCAGGTGAACTCCACGCCAGGGTAGCGGCCGTGGTCGACGAGGCACGGAGGGATCGGGATCGCGGTGGAGACGCGGAGGCCGCGGTCGCGCGCCGCTGCTTCGGCGAGCGCGAGGCAGCCCTCGAGCATCTCCACCGTCGGGGCGAGGCGCTCGAGCTGTCGCGCTGCCTCGCCCGCGGGCGCCATGCGGTTGAAGGAGAGCGCACCGACGCCGAGCGCGTGGGCGAGGTCGAGGACGCCGCCGAGCTCGGCGTGGTTCTCGCGCGTGCAGACGAAGCAGAGGACGAGCGGCACGCGGCGCTCGCGCAGGCAGGTCATCGCCTCCAGCGCGGCGTCGAAGCCCGCCACGCCGCGGAGCGCGTCGTGGACCTCCCGGCGCCCCGCGAGGAGCGTCACCTGCACGCTGACGTTGCCGAGCCGCGCGAGCTCGTCGGCGATCGCCGGGGTGAGGCGGCGCGCGCTGGTGATCAGCGTGACGCCGCGCGCGCGGCTCGACGCATGGGCGAGGATCGCGAGCGCGTCCTCGCGGAGCAGCGGCTCGCCGCCGGTCACCACCAGCTCGGTGCCGCCGCTCTCGTCGACGGCGCGGCTGATCAGCGAGCAGAGCTCGGCGGTGGGGAGCTCGCCGGTCGGGTAGCGGTCACCGCAGGCGCCCTTCCAGACGTTGTAGCAGAAGCCGCAGCGCTGGTCGCAGCGCGGGGTCACCTCGAAGGCGATGGTGTTCGGGGTCGGGGGAGGCATCGTCTCGGTCCACGCCGGTCCTCGAGCCGGGTCAGCGCGTCGAGACGATGATGGCGCAGCGCGCGCGCGGGCACAACAGCTCACCTGTCCCAGACGAAGGCGTCGTAGTCAGGCGCGGTCGGGTAGCCCGAGACCACGCCGAGCGAGCGGCAGGAGCCGAGGGTCACGTTGTTGCCGCTGGCGCCAGCGAGGCTGCTCTCGACCCGGCCGGTGATGTAGGCCGAGAGGTGCCCGGCGGAGAAGAAGTTGAGGACGCCCTCGACGAGGGTCCCGCCGCTCACCACGGCCTGCTCCGGGATGACCGCCACGCTGAGCTTGCCCTGGCCCTGCTCCCACCCATTGCAGGTGGCCTGGATCCTCACGGGCACGGTGATGTTGCGGTGGACGAGCCCGCTGAGATAGGACCAGCGGAACTTCAGCTCGCTGCGGGCGAGCGAGAAGCGCTGTCCGGCGACCGCGCGGGATGGGGCCGTGTTGCAGCTGTACGCGCAGCTCCTCGGGGGCTCGCCGTTCCAGCGGAGCGTCCCGGCCTGGTCGTACTTCGCGAGCATGTCGTCACCGGCCTGGGTGAGCAGCACCCGAAGGATGCGGAGCGGGAACGACCCTGCCGGGTTTGCGCTCGGCGGTGGCGGGGTCAGCGGATCGGGCGTCGGCGAGCTCGCCACAGGCCAGGAGGGCGGTCCGTCCTTCGGGTCCTCGTCGAGCATCAGCGAGGACTCCCGCGACTGCACGTCGCCGCCGGCGCCGCCCCCCGCGGTGTCCTCCTCGCCGGCAGGGTCGGGCAGGTCCTCGAGGCCGCCGCAGGCGCCGAGCGAGATCGCCAGCCCGAGGACCAGCGAGGTGGTGAGGGTGAGTGCTCCGCTCCGGATCATGGACATGCGCTTCATCTCTTCGCTCCTCTTCAGTGACGCGCCCTCAGCGGCGCGCAGAGCGGCCTTGCAGCTCGCGGGCCAGCCGGCCGCGCTCGCGTTCGCGGGAGGTTGCGAAGAGAGGGTGGAGCGGCGGCGCGCGAGGTGTTACGCCTCGCCGGGGCGCGGGCGCTGGCATCGCCCCGAGATCCCGGACAGCGCGTGCGCGCGCGGGCGTTACACCCGGCAGTGACACTGTTACAGCGGCGAGGAGGTGACGGTCGGCGAGCCCTCAGAGCGTGGCGGTGTGCGGAGCGTCGGTGGCCGCGAGGAGCGCGCGGACGCGGGCCAGCGTGGCTGGAGGCAGCTCGCCGCACCATGCACGCCGGACGTCCTCGGCGAGCTCGGCGGCGCTCTGGTAGCGAACCGCCGGGTCCTTGGCCAGCGCCAGCGCGAGGACGTGATCGAGGTCCGGCGGAAGGTCCGGGGCGATGGAGCTCGGCGCCGGCGGGTGGACGTGCAGCGCCTCGTGCACCGCGGAGGCAGGGGTGCGGGCCGGGAAGGCGTTCTGCCCGGTGAGCGCGCGATAGAGGACCGCCCCGAACGCGAAGACGTCGGTGGGCGGCCCGAGCTGCTCCACGGCGCCGCGAGCCTGCTCGGGGGCGAGATAGCCGGGGCTGCCGAGGAGGACCCCGGCCTGGGTGAGCCCGGCGTCGAGGCCCTCCATCAGCCGCGCGATGCCGAAGTCGAGCAGGCGCGCATCGAGGCCGTCGGCCCCGCCCGTCACCAGGAAGACGTTCTCGGGTTTGAGATCCCGGTGGATGACACCCTCAGCGTGCGCCGCCTCGAGCGCGTGGGCGATCTCCTCGGCGAGCACGACCACCTCCTCGGGCGTCAGGCGGCCGGTGCGGCGGAGGCGGGCGCCGAGGCTCTCGCCGCGGAGGAGCTCCATGACGATGAACGGGCGCCCCTCGGTCTCGCCGATCTGCAGCACCTCGGCGACGTGCCGCCGAGGCAGGCGCTGGGCGCACGCCGCCTCCCGGCGGAAGCGCTCGTGCGCCTCGGGGACGCGCTCGACGTGGGCGGCGAGCACCTTCACCGCGACGGGGCTGCCGTCAGCGAGGCGCACCGCCTGGTACACCTCGCCGGCGCCTCCCCGGCCCAGGATCTCCTGCAGCTCGTAGGCGCCCGCGAGGACCTGCCCTGAGAGCCGGCCGTAGCGGGCCTCGGCGCGGGCCCGGTCGAGGTCCTGCCTGGCCGCGCGCAGCGCGAGGTCCTTGGCGCGGAAGGTGGTGGCGAGCGCGTTGAAGGCCACGAAGGCGAGGATGTACGTGGCGGCGATCGAGACCATCGCCGCAACGCGGAACTGGGGCGTCGCGTAGAGGGCCGTGGCGCCCTGCGCGAAGAGCGCGACGGGCTTCAGCGCCCCGAGTTCCTCGAGCCAGAACGCGCCGCCGTGCAGCACGAGGAGCGCTGCCGCGGCCACCATGCCCATCGCGTAGCCGAGCGAGAAGCGATAGAGGAGCACGATGAGGAGTCCCGCCCCGAGGAAGTAGCTCGAGACCGAGCCCGTCACCTGGACCCAGACGACCACCGTGAGCATCTCGAGGACGATGCAGATGGCCTGGGCTGTCCCCCACAGCCGATGCCAGCGGCGGAGGAGGAGGAGCGTGAGCGCCAGGTCCAGGGCGAGGAGCGCGACGTTGATGATGGTGAACGCCGTGAGGGCGGCTCCGACGAAGAGGGGCGAACGCCTCAGCGTGGCGTAGACGACGCCGTCGGTGAGCAGGGCGGTGACGATGACGATCGTCCGCAGGGTGGTGATCGCGCGAAGGCGCGCCGCGGTGGGGAGCTCGCGGTGCGGCGGGGGGAGGAGCCAGGTGCGGAGGAGCTGGATCACCACGGACGCGGCATCATAGCGCATCTGGCCTCGCGCCGTCCCCCGCGGAGGTCAGTGCGCACCGCCGCGTGCTCGGGTAGAGTACTCGCG
>JAKLHH010000186.1 GCA_022710245.1 Myxococcota bacterium | reverse complement strand
GGCTCGCCGCGGCGAGCACCGGCGTCCGCGCGTAGACCCAGAGCCCGGCGAGGCCGAGGACCAGCGTCACCGTCGGCACCGTGAAGAGGGTCATCACGAACGGGTAGCTCGAGGGGAGCGGCGGCATGCCGAGGTTCCGCCCGAGGTACTCGATGTTGTAGTAGGAGTGGTGCAGGTGAAAGCCGAAGTAGCCCTTCAGGTGCGCCACCGTGTCGAACCAGAGCCAGGGCCAGTGCGCGTAGAAGACGAGCGGCCCGAGGACGGCCATGGCGAGGAAGACGAGCGGGACGCGCGGCAGCCTGAGCGGGCGGAGCGAGAGGTCGGGGCCGATCACGACCAGGTAGTGGAGCAGGAGCAGCGGCGGCAGGAACCAGGCGTTGTGCTTGGTGGCGAGCGTCAGCCCGAAGACGACCCCGGCCACGATCGCCCAGCGCGCCCGGTCGAGCGAGCGCAGGTAGGCGTAGACCGTGGCCAGCCACATGGTGGTGATGGGGCTGTCGAAGCAGGCGAGCTGGCCGTGGAAGAAGACCCGCGGGATGGTGATGTAGAGCAGGCCCGCGGCGAGCCCGGCGGTGCGGCTCTCGTAGCGCGCCCCGAAGAGATAGAGGAGCGCCACCGCGAGCCCGGCGAAGAGCCACCCCGGCACCCGGTACGAGCTGATCTCGGAGAGGAGCGGCTGGCTCCTCGGCTTCGCTCCGGGGAGCGCCGAACCGCGCTTGCCGTGGAAGATGTGCCAGGAGATCCCGAAGAGCACCTTGCAGAGGACCGGGTGCTCGTTGTTGACCGCCCAGTACATCTCGATCGCGCGCTTGCTGAAGGAGGCCTTCAGGTTGCCGCCGGCGAGGTTGGTCCCCAGGTCGTCGAGCCAGCCCCAGTAGCGCTGCCCGGCCTCGAAGTAGGTCCCCTCGTCGCGCATCACCCCCTGGTTCTGCTGCGCGAGCCCGAGCACCCCGGCGGTGGCCAGGCAGAGGAGGAGGGCGATCAGGTGGTCGCGCTTGCCGACCTGCGGCGCCTGGCTGCTCGCGGCGGCCTGCGGGCGATGGGTCGATCTGGCCATCAGCGCCTCGCCTCCGCCGCGAAGCAGAAGGTCCGCGCGAAGGCCGCGTCGGCGCTCACCTCGAAGCGCACCTCGGCGGTCTTGCCGTCGACCTCGGGCGTCTCGAAGCTGAAGCGCTGCCAGGGCCAGGCGTTCTGGTGGAGGACCGTCCCCACCTCACGGCCGTCGACCCGGACGCTGAGCTGCACGGGCTTCTGCGAGCGCTTGCGGTTCTCGAAGTCGTCGATCCCGGTGTAGCCGACGATGCGCTTGCCGAGCCTGGCCGCCGGGAAGGTGATGCGCATCAGGTGCCCCTCGACGGGGTGGGCGTAGATGCAGCGGTAGGGGTGGTGCCCGACCTCGGCGAGGTGCGGGCCGACCTTGTTCCAGCGCGCCAGCGGGTCGCAGAGGAATTGCCCGGTGGGGAAGGGATTGGACGAAGGAGCGAGGCTCCGGGGGGAGGGCAATTGCTGCTTGCCGTCCCAGGGGCACTTCACCACGCGGTCGCCGACCTTCTCCACCTTCGCGCCGGCGATGGTGCGGGTGAAGTCGTGGGTGACCTCCTCCGCGGGCTTCTCGAAGAGCGCCACCGTCACGGCGCCGAGCTGCCAGCTGCGGGTGGGCTTGAGCCCCGCCAGCCAGGGGTGCTGCTTGCCGCGCAGGCTGACCTGCCAGACGCGCGCGTAGCGGTCGACGTCGGAGAGGAGGAGGAGCTCGAGGGGGCGCGGTTGCTGCCCTGGAGGCGGCAGAGCATCGGAGAGCTGCGCGCCGAGGTGGCGGAGCCCGAGGGGCTGCACCCAGAAGGGCGCGAAGAGGACCGGCTCGCCCGCCTTGCGGTTGCCCTGCAGGGTGAGCGCCGCCTGCCGCCAGTCCTCCTCGCGCGGCGCGGCGGCGTGCTGGCGCAGCATGGCGAGGAGCTCCCAGCCGGCGAGGCCGACCAGCGCGAGCAGGAGCACGAGCGTCGCCACCCGGCCCGCGCGCGGCGGCGCGGCGGCCACCTTCGCGTGCTGCCCGGTCGTCCGCGCCGGCGCGGTGGCGAGGGGCTCCAGCTCGAGGCGGTCGTCGTCGACGGTCATGGCCTTCTAGCGGTCTCCGCCCGGGAGGCGGTTGAGCGAACAATACATCAAACCGACCCTAGGGCGAATCGATCCGGGCGTCGAAGCAGTAGTGCCTCCCGCCCGCGGTCTGCGTGCTGACGATCAGCGTCAGCTCGGCCTCCCTGCCGGCCAGCCCCGGCGTCTCCACGCGGAAGCCCGCCCACCCCTTCTCGTTCGGGCGCACGAGCCGCTCCACGGTGCGGCCGTCGACGCGCACCTCGAGGGTGACCGGCGCGCCGCCCGGGAAGCTCTCCACCGCGCCGTCGGCGATGCCGTGGTTGCCGACGATGGCGCGCCCGAGCCGCACGCGCGGGAAGCGGATGGAGAGCGGCCCCTCGTCGACGGGGTGCGCCCAGATGCAGGGGAGGTAGGCGCCGTTGAACTTCTCCGCCGAGGGGCCCACGTAGTTCCAGCTCCGCGCGGTGCAGTACCAGGAGCGCCCCTTGCGCTCGGCGCAGGGCCTCCCGGCCTGGGTCACCTCGGCGGTGGGCAGGAGCTGCGCGAGCGAGCCCTCCTCGAGCCCGCTGCCGCCCCGCGCCAGCCGGAGCACGATGAAGCCGCCCAGCGCCAGCGCGAGGACCAGCGCCGCGGGCGCCGCGATGCGCACCGCCAGCCGGCCCAGCCGGCCGAGGCGCTGCTCGAGGGCCGCGAACTTGCCCTGCTCGCCTCCTTCGGAGGCTCCGCGATGGAGGGCAAGTTTCTCCCGGCGCTCGACCAGGACCAGCAGCACGAGCCCGGCGATCCCGAGCAGGGTGGCCAGGGTGCCGAGCCAGTCGACCGGCCTAAGGACGTAGTCGAAGACCAGCTCGCCGTCCTCGACCGGCACCTCCATCAGCATCGGGTAGGTGGTGCCGTAGACGGGCGCCTCCGAGATCGGCACGGTGCGGCCGTTCATCCGGGCGCGCCAGCGCGCGTAGTTCGCCACGTGCACCTTGAGCCGGCTCCCGGGCGCGGTGCCGTGGAGGGTCAGGCGGATCCGCTCCTCGCCGAACTCCTGCTGCGCCACGCGGCCGGCGCCGGTCAGCGTGTAGCGCTCGCGCTGGTAGTCCTTGTAGCGATAGACGTGGATCGAGCCGAAGCGCTGCTCCAGCTCGAGGTTCGGCCGGCCGAGGGGCCCGAGGCTGACGATGTAGGCCACCGAGAGCGCCCGGTAGACGGGATCCTCGGTCGTCTCGACGACGTGCTTGTAGAGCCGCGCCGGCGTGTAGCCGACCTTGTAGTAGGGCGTCCGGTTGTGGGCGGGTGCGCCCATCATCAGGTGGTTGTGGCGGTCGAGCTCGTAGGAGATGCGGTAGAAGCTGTCGCTCGTCTTGCGCTTCTGCGCCGACCAGCGGAGGAAGTCCTGGTAGTCCTGCCAGTAGTGGATCTGCTTCTTCAGCACCAGCCCGCCCACGGTCTTCAGGTAGGTCGACTGCAGCCCGAGGAGCGCCGGCCGCACGAAGGGCGAGAGGGCGACCGCGAGGAGCAGCGCGATCCCGACGCGGCGGATCAGCTGGAGCCTGGGCGAGGGGGCGGGCAGCGGCGCGGGCGCGGGCGTCGCCGCGGCGTCCGTCAGCGGAGCGTCGCTGGCCCCCGGTCCCTGCGTCCCCTGCGCAGGCTCCTCGGCGCGCGCCGCGGCCTCCCGCCGCCAGAGCGCGACGCGCGTCGCCAGCTCGGCGACCGCGAGGCCGGCGAGCAGGTAGAGGCAGGCCTTCACCGGGATGACCAGGCGCTGGTACTGGATCTTGGCGAAGTACTTCGCGATGGTCATCAGCGAGAGGTCCTCGAAGGCCGTCGAGGAGGAGAGGAAGAGCAGCAGCGCGGCGAGGCAGAGGAGGAAGATCGCCGTCGCTCGCCGCATCGCCACGCCGAGCGCGGCGCCGACGAGGCCGAGCACGACCAGCACCGGCCAGACGTTGGCGAAGACGGTGCCGTCGAGGAGGCCCTTGACCGTCTGCCCGAGCGGCCGCCAGAGGTCGCCGATGTCGGTGGTCCAGGCCGACCGCCCGAGCATGGGCAGGAACCAGAACCCGGCCACCGCCACGCCGAGCCCGAGCGCGCCGGCGCTGAGCGCGAGCTCGCGCCCGAGCGGCCGCCCCTCGGCGAGCGCGCGCGCGAGGAGCAGCAGCGGCAGCGCGAAGGCGAAGACCAGCACGTTCATCGGGTGGCTGAGGAGGGCGGCCCCGAAGAGGAGTCCGGCCAGCGCCATCGCGCGCGGGCGCGGGCGGTCGAGGAGCGCCTGCAGCCGCCCCAGCGCGAGGAGCGCGAAGCCCATCGCCATCACCTGCACCCAGACGGCCCAGTCGACGGTGTAGGACCAGCCGCCCTCGCGGTAATCGCCCATGTCGAGGATCCAGGCGAGCCCGGCGATGACCCCGGCGGTGGCGCCGAAGGAGCGGCGGCCGAAGGAGTAGACCGCGTAGGCGGCGAAGGCGAAGACGCCGACGAAGGCGAGCCCGTAGGTCGCCTCCCAGGAGAGCAGCCCGAGGGTGGCGACGCGGAAGGCGGCGACCCAGAGGTCGGGGCCGATCGGGTAGAGCTCCTCGGCGGGGTAGCCGAAGAACCAGTAGCTGCTCCAGCCCCGCAGGCGCCCGCGCAGCACCATCTCGTCCCAGAAGTGCCAGGCCTTGTAGAGGTGCACCGGGTGATCGTGCGAGAGCGGCATCTGCCCGAGGATGAGCGGCGCGAGGACGGCGATGGCGGTGAGGATGACGACCGCGGCGGGCCAGACCCGCCGCGCGGTGCTGGGCAGGTCGATCTTGTGCCCGCGCACGATCACGCGGCCGCTGCAGTAAGGGTAGTAGCGGACGGCCGCCACGACGAGCAGCGCGAGCGCGAGGACGCCGAGGCAGGACCCGAGGAGCTGCCAGGCGAGCTGCGCGCGCGAGTGCGCGAGCACCGAGCCCCCGGCGAGGGCGAGGAAGAGGAGGAGGCCGAGGCCGAAGCGTAGCGGCTTGCTCATGGGTGCTCTTCTTGTTGGTCGCGGCAACTACGCCCGACCGCCGTACCCTCGGGCCCACCTGGGCGGTGCCGCTCCGATCCAGCCGCCGGCGCGCCCGGCGGCGCGGGGGCGAGCTCGGCGCGGCCGCGGGAGCGCGAGAGGCCGATCCAGCCCACGAGGCCGAGGAGGACGCCGTAGATGAAGGTGCTGATGGAGACGCCGAAGCCGGACGCGAGCGCGCTCTGCCGCTCGAGGCCGACCAGCACGAAGCCGAGCGCCCAGCCCGCCTCCAGAGTGCCGAAGCTGCCGATCCCGCCGATGGGGAGGAAGCCGGTCACCACCGCCGCGGTGGAGCCGAGGACGGTCTGGGCCACGGTGACCGGCATCGAGAACGACCGCATGATGGCGTGGAAGGCCGCGAAGGTGAGGAGCCAGAGGATCACGGAGACGAGCATGCTCCAGGCGATGACGCTGCTCTTCACGCGCGCGAAGTCGGCCACCGCGCCGTCGAGCTTGCCGAGGACGCGCTGGACCCGCGGGCGCGCGTCGACGCTGACCAGGCGCGCCGCGCCGTGCGTCAGGCGGGCCGCGAGGCGGAGCAGGCGCGTGAGCAGGAGCGAGAAGAGGAGGCCGAGGAGGGCGGCGCCCGCGGCGGCGGCGAGGCCGGTCGTGCGGCTCCCCAGGTACGTCCCGTGATGGAAGGCGAGCGCGACGGCGAAGAGGATCACCACGCAGGTCGAGTCGAGGATGCGGATGAGGAGCAGCCCGAGCAGGCTCTCGCCGAGCCCGGCGCTCCCGGCCCGGCGGACCAGGAAGGCGTAGGAGAGCTCGCCGGTGCGGAAGGGGAGCAGGCGGAGCAGGAAGTTATGCACCGCCGCGATGCAGAACATGGTGCCGTAGGGCGTCCGCGGCGCGAGGAGCACGAAGCGGAGCGCGCGGCCGAAGTAGATGAGCAGCCAGATGCCGAGGCCCGTCAGCCAGAGGGGCCAGCGCGCGTGGCGGAAGAGGTCGCCGACCAGCCGCAGGTCCACGTAGCGCAGGAGGAAGAGCAGGAGCGAGCCGGTGATCGCCAGCCCGAGGAGCGTCTTCAGCAGCAGGCTGCGGCCGCGCGCGCTCAGGGTCACGGTGCGCCGTCTGCCCTGCTCGCCCCGGGCGAGCGCTCGCCCTCGCCCGCGGCCACCGTCGCGAGCGGGGGCTGCGGCCGCGCGGTCGGATCCGGCTCGTGGACGGCGCCGCTCGCGCCCGGCGCCCTCGCGGAGCCCTCGCCGTACTCCAGCCGGCGGAGGCGGATGACGACGTCCTCGAGGAGCTTGCGGTTGGCGCCCACCAGGTCGGCGAGGAGCCCCGAGGTGCCCACCATGAAGGCCACGATGAGCAGCACCGCGGCGAGGATCAGCGACTGCACGTGGCCGGTGTGCGGCTCGGTGAAGTGGTAGTAGAGGAAGCGCACGCCGAGGGCGGTGCCGGCCGCGAGGAGCAGCGCGGCGATCAGCAGGAACGCGCGCAGCGGCTTGTACATCGTGTAGATGCGGACGATGGTCCCGGCGCTGCGGCGGAGGTACTGAGGGATGCTGCGGAAGAGGCGCGACTCGCGCGTCTTCGCGTTGGTGCGGATCGGCACGCCGACCACCGCGAGGTGCGCCTGCCCGGCCTGGATGATCGTCTCCAGCGTGTAGGTGAACTCCGAGGTGACGAACATCCGCAGCGCCACCTCGCGGCTGATGGCGCGAAAGCCGCTCGTCGCGTCGGGGACGTCGGTCTTGGAGGCGAGCCGCACCACCCAGCTCCCGACCTTCTGCAGCTTCTTCTTCGCCGGCGAGAAGTGCTCGACCGTCTCCACCTGGCGATCGCCGACCACGAGGTCCGCGCGCCCCTCGAGGATCGGGCGCACCAGCGCGGGGATGTCGTGCCCGCAGTACTGGTTGTCGGCGTCGGTGTTGACGATGATGTCGGCGCCGAGGCGCAGGCAGGCGTCGACGCCGGCCATGAACCCCTTGGCGAGGCCGCGGTTCTGCGCGAAGCGCACCACGTGGTGCACGCCGAGCGAGCGCGCCAGCTCGGAGGTGCCGTCGCTGCTCCCGTCGTCGATGATCAGGTACTCGATCACGTCGACGCCGGGGATCTCGCGCGGCAGGTCCGCGACGGTCTCGGCGAGCGTCGCGCTCTCGTTGAAGCAGGGGATCTGGATGATCAGCTTCACGTCAGCCCCGCTCCCTACTGGACGACCTTGGCCTCGTTGATGACCACCTCGGTGGTCGGGACGTCGGAGTCGAACGGTCCCTTGGGCCCGGTGGGGATCGCCTTGATCTTGTCCACCACGTCCATGCCCTCGATCACCTTGCCGAAGACGCAGTAGCCGTAGCCTTGCAGGGTCTTCTCGCGGTGATCCAGCTTCTTGTTGTCGACCACGTTGATGAAGAACTGCGCCGTGGCGCTGTGCGGGTTCGGGGTGCGCGCCATGGCCACCGTGCCGCGCTCGTTGGAGAGGCCGTTGTCGGCCTCGTTCTGGATCGGCGTGTCGGTGGGCTTCTCGACGAGCTTGGTGTCGAAGCCGCCGCCCTGGATCATGAAGGAGGAGATGACGCGGTGGAAGACGGTGCCGTTGTAGTGCCCCTTGCGCACGTAGCTGAGGAAGTTCGCCACCGTGCCCGGCGCCTTCCTGGTCGCCAGCGCGAGCGTGATCTTGCCCAGGCTCGTCGAGAGCTCGACCTTCACCGGGTCGGGGAGCGATGGCGCGGGGGCGGCGGGCGCCGCCAGTGTGGTGGCGGCGCTGCCGCTCGCGCTGCTCGGGTTGCTCTCGGTGCTCTTGCAACCGGTGAGGACGAGGAGCAGGGCCCCGCCGAGGGGGAGGAGGAGGCTGCGTGTCACGGGTCTCTCCTGTCTGGGCTGATCGCGCTCCAGACGATGGCCGCGCTGGCCGCGCGGGCCGCGCAGGGTTCGGTGGGCGGCTAGTCGATGATGATCACCGTCGGGCTGCGCGCGGAGCCGAAGGAGGCCGCCAGGCGCCCGCGCTGGTCGCGCGCCTCGAGGTAGTAGTGGACGTAGCGGCCCACGGTGGCCTCGGCCGGGATGGCCACGCGGAAGACGGTGCCGGTCTTCTGCATGTCGAGCTTGTTGAACTCCACCGTCCCGGCCTTGCGGTAGTAGACGAAGACGCGCTGCGCCTGGATGTCGACGCCCGCCTCCACCTTGACCAGGATCGGGTAGCCGCGCTTCGCGTTGTCGATCGGCGTGTGCACGAGGCCGCTCACCGCGGCCTTCGCCTTCGCGGGATCCGTCGAGCCCGCGGCGCCGGCGGGCCGCGCCGTCTGCGCCAGGCGGATGGTCGGCGGCTTGCCGATCTCCTTCACGCTCTGGCGGGCGCGGTTGAACATCTCGGTGAGCTGCGGGGTGACGACCTTCTTCGGGATGCTCGCCTTCGGGTTGAGGCGGAGCGCCTGCACGAAGGCGTGGAGCCCGCGGTAGAGGTCGCTCGCGCCGGCGATGGCGGCGACGCCGAGCATCACGTGCACCTCGGCGAGCTTGGGGTCGCGGCTGATGCCCGCGCTCGCCGCGAGCGTGAGCGCGCGCTCGAGCTTCGCCTGCGCCTTGCGGTAGCTGTAGTTCTCGAAGGCCGTCGCCGCCTCGGTGGTCAGCGTCTGGATCTCGGAGAGCGTGGCGGCGTGATCCGTCTCGGCGCGCGCCGGCAGCGGGGCGCAGAGGAGCGTGAGGGCGGCGAGCGCGAGGGACGCACGAGTGGCCGGTGCGGCCATGGGGGCCTCCGTGTCAGGGCGCCGCCGCGTGCATGGGTACACGAGGGGGCGCGTTGGCTGGGCAGAGGCTACCGGGGAAACTGGCGTCGCGCAAGGGGAACCATGGGTACGGATGAGTAGCAACATTGCTACGTAGCAAGCGCGCCACGGCAACCGGTTCCTCGGGGCGGGCGGAGGGGGGCTACGACTTACTTCGTCTTCAGCGTCTTCGCGATGACCCGCGCCACCGTCGGGTCGCGCACGAGGCCGTAGTGGTCGAGCATGGGGAGCTTCGTCTTCACGCCCGCCACGGTGTGGGTCTTGCCGTCGAAGCTCGCCAGGTGCTTCGCGCCCGCGATGCGCGCGGAGGCAGTGGGGACCAGCCCATCGGAGCCGGTACCCTGGAAGCGCTCCATCACCTCGTAGCCGATGTGGCACTCGCCGAGCGCGCCCGGCGTGAGGCCGTTCGAGCAGCCGCGGATCGTGTAGATCTTCGCCGGCGAGCCCTTCACCGGGTTCTTTCTGTTGAAGCTGGCCACCACCTGCGGGCGGAGGTCCGCGACCGCGGGCCGCGCGCCCATCAGCGCGCCGAGCGTCTCGCTGAGCAGCGGGATGTCGGCGAGGGGCGAGCCGTGGTGCGGGGTGCCGACGGTGACGATGCGCTTGATCTTCACCCCCCCGGTGTCCGCCGCGAGGAGCTCGGCCACCCGCCGCGCGACCAGGCCACCCATGCTGTGCCCGATGATGTTGATCGAGCCGCCGAGGAGCCCCCGCTGGTGCAGGCCGCGGAGCTTCTGCGCCACTGCCTGGGACTGCCATTCGAGCGAGGCGAGGCCCGCGTCGAAGGGCGCGTTGCGGCCGCAGTAGGTGATGCTCTGCCCCTCGATGGTGCGGGTGGAGAGCTTGCCCGAGCCGTTCGTCGGCACCACCACCAGCTTGCCGCCGCCGAGCTGGCGGGCCGCCTCCGCGAGGAAGCCATCGCTCCACTGGTGGACGTTGGTGAGCCCGTTCACCACCACCCAGCTCGGCTGCGCCGCGGCGACGCTGGCGGCCGGGAGCAGGGCGAGCGCGAGGACGAGGACACCTGGGCAGATGCGCGCA
>JAKLHH010000185.1 GCA_022710245.1 Myxococcota bacterium | reverse complement strand
TCGCTGTCCATCACCTCGCTCCGCTCCGAGGTGGACCGCGGCGCGCGGAGCGTGAACTGCTGGTGGTGCTCCTTGAGGTCCGGGTTCACCACCTCGCTCATGCTGCGTGGGAGCTCAGGCACCTCCAGCTCGCGGGCGCCGTCGCGGCTCGCCTCGAAGAGGCTGACCCAGCCCTGGCTGAGCCCGAGGACGTAGAAGCGGCCGTCGCCGGTGAGCAGTGGGAGGAGCGGCTTCAGGTGAAAGCGTTCGCCGACGGTGATCAGCTCGCGGACGGCGAGGGTGAGCCGGTGGTCGCGGAAGATCCTCGGGGAGATGAAGAGGGCGAGGCCGCGGTCCCGGTAGCGCCAGTACTCCGGCCGGTCGATCAGGGCGCGCGCGGGCGCGAGGAGCTCCTCGATCTGCAGGCGTCGGGCGCCCGCCTGCAGCAGGCGCTCCTCGGCGACGCCGAGGCCATTCTTCAGCCGGATCGGATCCTGCCGGGTGGCCTCGCCCGCGCGATGCGTCGGGAGGTAGATCGACACGCTGGGCTGGGAGGACGACGCGAGGAGCTCACGCAGCTGCTCGAGACCGAAGACGCCCATCACCACCTCCATCCCGCCGGCACGCGGTCCACCTGGTCGCAGCACCCGCTCTAAGCATAGGACGACCCGCCTCGCGCGCAAGGCGCCTCTCCGTGACGAGCTGCCATAGACCGCGGCAGGCGGGCGCGTACCACGCAAGCGATCATGGAGCCTCGCGACCGGTGGTTCAGTGCAGGGAGACGGTCTTCAGGTTGACGAACTCGCGGATACCCGCCTCGCCGAGCTCACGCCCGTAGCCGGAGCTCTTGACGCCGCCGAACGGGAGGCGCGGGTCGGAGGCGACCATCGCGTTGACGAAGACCATCCCTGCCTCGAGCCGGGCGGCGAGCACCTCGGCGCGCTCGGCGTCCCGGGTCCAGAGGCTGGCGCCGAGGCCGTAGCGGCTGCAGTTGGCCAGCTCGATCGCCTCGTCGTCGCTGGACGCCACCATCAACGCCACCACCGGGCCGAAGGTCTCCTCGACGGCGACGGCCTGGTCCGCGCGCACGTCGACCAGCACCGTCGGCGCGAAGTAGAAGCCGGCACGATCGAGCGGGTGGCCGCCGAGGATGAGGCGCGCGCCCTGCTCGACGCTGGCGCGCACCTGGCGGTGCACCTCGCCGACCAGGTCCTCGCGCGCGAGGGGGCCGATCTGCGTCTCCGGGTGAAGCGGATCGCCGAGGCGCATGCGCTGGATGTGGCCGACCATGCGCTCGACGAGCTCGCCGGCGGCGCTGCGGTGCACGATGAACCGCTTGGCGGCGATGCAGCTCTGGCCGCTGTTGATCATCCGTGCGGTCACCCCGACCTCCGCGGCGCGAGCGACGTCAGCGTCGGCGAGGACGATGAACGCGTCCGAGCCGCCGAGCTCGAGGACGGTCTTCTTCAGGTGCCGGCCAGCCTCGGCGGCGACGGCGCGGCCGGTCGCCTCGCTGCCGGTGAGCGCCACGCCGCGGATCCGCTCGTCGGCGATGACGCTGGCGACGGCAGCCGAGCGCAGGAGCAGCGTCTGGAAGCAGCGCTCGGGCAGCCCGGCCTCGAGCAGGAGCTCCTCGATGGCCAGCGCACAGCCGGTGACGTTCGACGCGTGCTTCAGCAGGACCACGTTGCCGGCGGCCAGCGCCGGGACGGCGAAGCGGAAGACCTGCCAGAGCGGGAAGTTCCAGGGCATGATGCCGAGGATCGGGCCCAGCGGATCGCGGCGCACGAAAGAGGCGCGCGCCTCTGTCTTCACCAGCTCCGGAGCCAGGTAGCTGCCGAGCCGCTCGGCGTAGTACAGGCAGGCCCAGCCGCACTTCTCCACCTCGCCCTCGGCGGCCCGGATCGGCTTGCCCATCTCCTCGGCGATCAGCCTCGCCAGCTCCCGCCGCCGGGCCTGCAGCCTGGCCGCCACTGCCTGCAGGACCTGGCTGCGCTCCGCGTGGGCGCTGGTGCGCCAGCCGCGCCATGCGGTCCGTGCCGCCTCGAGCCGCCGCTCCACCTCCTCCGGGCTGTGCTCCTCGTAGCTGCGACGCGGCTCTCCGGTCGCCGGATTGATGGTCTCGATCATCCTCGCCTCCCTGTGCCCGCTCCAGCGAGCCCACGCCCCGTGCTCATTTACTCTACCGCCTGGGGCTGCGAAGGCCAGCGCCGGGTCCACTGTCAACAAGGTCCACACCTTGCATTGCTGCTGGCAGGGGCGCGATCCTGCGGCCCGGGAAGTGGCACAACATGCCTTTCTTACTGGCAATGGCTGCTGTATCCTGGGTTGACGGATGGCAACAAAGTTGACACCTCGACGCTCCGGACCCCGACCCCCGGCGCCGGCGGGCGCGCAGGAGACGGCGCCGTCGCGGCCGTCCGCCCCTGCGAGGGTCGGGCCTGATGGGGTACCGTCGGGGCCGATAGCTGGACCAGCCACGCAGCTGCTCGACGAGCGCTACCGCGTGGTGGGGCGGCTCGGCGCCGGGGCCAGCGCCACCGTCCTCGCGGTCGACGATCTGCAGGCCGGGGAGCGGCGCGCGCTGAAGATCCTGCGGGCGGACGCCGACGAGGCGCTGCTGAGGGGCGAGTTCGCCCGCCTCTCACGCTGGAGCCACCGCAACCTGGTGCGTGTCCACGACCTCGCCAGGCTGCAAGCGGCGGCGTTGACGCCGGTGGGCGAGCTGGAGGCAGGACGGCTGTTCCTGCTGATGGAGCTGGTCCGGGGGCTCGACCCAGGACAGGCGGTGAGCGCGGCGCCCGTCAGCGGACGTGAGTCGCTGCTGCGGGCGATCGCGGCGGATCTCGGCCACGCGCTCGCTCACATCCACGGGCACGGGCTCGTGCACCACGACGTGAAGCCGGCCAACGTCCTCCTCGCCGAGGAGGACGGCCGCGCCGTCCTGCTCGACCTCGGCCTGGCGACCCGCGGCTCGGGGATCGCGGCGCGAGGGACGCCGCGCTACCTGGCGCCAGAGGCCCTCGCGGGAGGTGGTGACCAGCGGGCCGACCTCTACGCCCTCGGCGCGACGCTCTTCGAGCTGGCCGAGGGAAGGCCGCCCTTCGCGGCGAGCGGCGCGGCCCTGGTGCGCAGCATCCTCGAGGAGGAGCCGGCGCTGACCGCGCCGTGGCTCTCGTCCGAGCTGGCCCGCCTCATCCTGGCGCTCCTCCGCAAGCGGCCGGAGCGGAGACCCGCCTCCGCGCGCACCGTGCTCGCCGAGCTCGCCAGGCTGCGAGGCGCCCACGAGGAGGTCGCCGAGCTCAGCAGCCGTCGCGAGCTCCTGCCCCCAGCGCTGGTCGGGCGCTCCCAGGAGCTGGCGGAGCTGCTGGCTTGCCTGGCCAGCGTGGGCGGGCAGGACGCACCGGTGCTGGTCCTCCTGGAGGGGGCGCCCGGCACGGGCAAGTCCCGGCTGGTGGAGGAGGCGCTGCGCGCCCACCGCCTGCGGGCTGCCCTCGGCGAGGTGCCGGAGCTCCGCCTGGTCCGAGGCGGGCTCCGTGAGCTCCTCCAGGGCATGCCAGGCGCGGAGCTCCCGCCGGCGCTGGTGAGCTGGCGTGAGGGCAGGGACGCCGGGCTCACGACGGATGATCTGCTGGTGCTGCTCGCCGAGCGAGTGGAGTCCTGGTCGCGGCGTGGCTCCGCCCCGCCGGGCGGGCTGACGCTCCACGTGCCCGAGCTGGGCGCTGACCCGCTCGTGGCGCGCTTCCTCGAGGTGCTCCTGCGCGGCGTTGGCCCGCTACCTCTCCTCGTCGTGGCCGAGACGGAGGCCGGGCGGGATCTGGCCAGAGTGCCAGCGGGCCGGCTGCGCCGCCTCTCCGTCGGGCCGCTCTCGCAGCAGCACGCGGAGGAGCTGATCGCCTCCATGCTCGGCGAGACGGCGCCGCCCGGGCTCGCCGCGCGGGTGATCGCGGCGAGCGGCGGGGTCCCGACGCTGCTCGAGGAGCAGGTCCGGCAGTGGCATCACACCGGCGACGAGAGCGTGCAGCCGGAGCAGGCGGCCAGCCTGGACCCGCTGCTGGCGCGGACCCGCCAGCGGCTGCCGACCCTGCAGCGGGAGGTGCTCGACGCGCTGGCCGTCTGGGGCGCCCCTGCCGGCGTCGAGGAGCTCGCAGCGCTGGGGGAGGCCGACGTCGAGCTGCTCTGGCCGCTGCTCGAGGAGCTGCAGCGCACGGGCGCGCTGGTCCTCGACGGTGGCCGGGCGCGGCTGCCCACCGCGGCGCACCTCGCGGCCTGGCGGCGGATCCTCGGCGGAGAGCCGGGCGCGGCGGCGCAGGCGCGCTCCCTGCACCGACGGGCCGCGGCGCTCCTCGAGCGTCAGCCGGGCGCGTCGATCGCCCGCCTCGCCCCGCACCTCCTGGCCGCTGGCGATCCACGTGGACCGGAGCTCGCGCTCCGCGCCGCGGAGGAGCGGGCCGCGGCGCATGACCCGCTCGCGGCCGTGCAGCTCCTCGAGGCGGCGGCCGGGCGGGGCCACCGCCGCGACGCGACGCCGCTCCTCGCCCGCCTCTACCTGGAGACGGGCCGTTACGATCAGGCGCTCGCGCTCCTCGATGAGCACGAGCCCTCGCTGGGGCTGCTGCGCGCCCAGGTGCTGCAGCGCCGCGGCGACTTCGCCGAGGCCGAGCGCCTCCTCGAGGGGCTGCTCCCGGCGCTGGCCCGGAGCGACGCCGCACAGCGCAGGGGGCAGGCGAGCGACGCAGCCGCGACCGGCCTCGAGGAGCAGCGCTGGCAGGCTGGCGCGCTGCTCGGCCGCCTGCGGCTCCAGAGCGGTCGCGCCGCCGAGGCCCGCGAGGCCGCGGCCCCGGAGCTGGAGCTGGAGCTGGAGCGGATCCTCGCGCTGCCGCCGCCGCTCCCTCCCGGCGCGGCCGCGGTCCTCGAGGTCGCTGGCCTGGCGCGCTACTACCTCGGAGCGCTCGAGGACGCCGACCGTCTCTTCGCGCTGGGCGAGCAGCGCGCCTCGGGCGGCGCTCCGGCGCGCCTGGCTCGCTTTCACAACCTGAGGGGCATGGTCGCCACGGCCGCCGGGGAGCTCCCCGCCGCTGCGGAGCACTACGGGCGTGCGCTCGCCCTCGTCGCCGACGGTGGCGACGCCCACGGTCGCGCGACCTACCTCGCCAACCTGGGGGGCACGCTGCTCTCGACCGGGCGGCTGGCCGAGGCGCTCACCTACCTGACGCGCGCGGTCCGCGACCTGGAGAGGCTGGCCCGCAACACGGAGCTCGCCGCGGTCCACTGCAACCTCGCCAACCTGCTCGCGCTGCTCGGCGACACGGGCGAGGCGTCGCGGGTCGCGGGCCGCGGCCTCGAGCTCGCGCGCCAGCTCGGCTCGCGCCACACCGAGGGGCACCTGCTGATGCTCGAGGGCGATCTGCTGCGCCGGAGCGGCGAGCCGGGCGGCGCGGTGAGCCGCTACCTCGGGGCGCTGCAGGCGCTGAGGGCCGCCGGCGCCGAGCGAGAGGCGTTCCTCTGCGAGCTCTCGCGCGCCGAGGTCCTGAGCGAGAGCGGCGAGCTGGACGCCGCCTGCCGCGTCCTCGCCGCGCTCGGCCATGGCGCGGACCAGGCTGGCCCTCTCGCGGTGGCCTGGGCGCGCTGGCGCCTGGCCGGCGGCGCCGGCCGTGTCGATCCGGAGGAGAACGAGCGCGCGCTCGTCGCGCACTGCGCCAGCCTCGAGCAGCGAGGCGGCGGCCCCGAGCTCTGGCGAGCGGCCGTGGTCCTGGGCCGCTCGCTCCTCGCGCGGCGTCGGCGCCCGGCCGCGCGCGAGGCGCTGAGCCGCGCTCGCCGGGCCTGGGAGGACATCGTGAGCCACGCACCGGAGCTGTACCGCGAACGGATGCAGGAAGACCCCGACGCGCGCTCGCTGGCGTCGGCCTGGGACTCGCTGCTCGAGGAGGGGACGGAGTCGGTGAGCGGGAGCGTGCGGATCGAGGCGCCCGTCGACGCTCAGCGCCTGAGGCGGCTCCTGGCGATCAACAAGCGACTGAACAGCGAGCTCCGCCTCCCGCGGCTGCTCGAGCTGATCATGGACACCGTGATCGAGCTGACCGGAGCCGAGCGCGGCTTCCTGCTCCTCGCCGAGGAGGACGGGCGGCTGGTGGTGAGGCTGGCGCGCAACATCGATCGCCAGAGCCTGGAGGGCGAGCAGCTCGCGCTGAGCCGCTCGATCGCCGAGCGCGCGGCGCGGAGCACCTCGCCGGTCGTCACCGTCGACGCGGCGTCCGACGGGCGCTTCCAGGAGGCGCTCAGCGTGAGCGACCTCAACCTGCGCTCGGTGCTCGCGGTCCCGCTCACCGTGAAGGGGACCACGGTGGGCACCATCTACGTCGACAGCAGGCTGAGGCGTGGGCTCTTCGGCGAGGCCGAGGTGAGCCTGATGCAGGACGTCGCCGACCAGGCCGCGATCGCCATCGACAACGCGCGCCTCCACGCGGAGAACCGACGACGCCAGCGCGAGATCGAGCAGCTCAACCGCCGGCTGCGCCGCAAGGTGGAGAGCCAGCAGGCGGAGCTGCAGGAGGTGCGCGAGGAGCTGCGCTCGAGCCGCGAGGCGCTGCAGCCGCGTCAGGAGTTCCACGGCATCATCGGTCGCTCGGGGAAGATGAAGGACCTCTTCCACCTCCTCCAGCGCGTGACCGAGACCGACCTGCCGGTGGTGATCCAGGGCGAGAGCGGCACTGGCAAGGAGCTCGTCGCGCGCGCGCTCCACCACAACGGCGGACGGGCGTCGCGGCCGTTCGTCTCGGAGAACTGCGCCGCGATCCCGGAGTCGCTGCTGGAGAGCATCCTCTTCGGGCACGTGCGAGGCGCGTTCACCGGCGCCGATCGCGACCGCAAGGGCCTCTTCGAGGTCGCCTCGGGCGGCACGCTCTTCCTCGACGAGGTCGGCGAGATGAGCGCGGCGATGCAGACCAAGCTCCTCCGCGTGCTGCAGGACGGCGAGTTCCGGCGCGTGGGCGGGACGCAGACGCTGCACACCGACGTGCGCGTGATCGCCGCGTCGAACAAGGACCTCGCCCGGCTCGTGGCGGAGGGCCGCTTCCGCGAGGATCTCTTCTACCGGCTGAACGTCGTACAGATCCAGGTGCCGCCGCTGCGCGAGCGGCGCGACGACATCCCGCTCCTCGTCGATCACTTCCTCGAGAAGCACGCAGCGGGACAGGGGCGGCGCGTGAGCGCGGAGGCGCTCGCGCTCCTCGTCGGTCACGCGTGGCCGGGCAATGTGCGCGAGCTGGAGAACGAGATCATGCGGGCGGCGGCGCTGGCCGGGAAGCTCATCCTGCCGCGCGATCTCTCGCCGCAGGTCGCCGGCAGCGTGCCGCTCGGTCTGGGGGACGGGGCGGGCTTGAGCCTGAGGGACCAGGTGGAGCACCTGGAGCAGGAGCTGATCCAGCGCGCGCTGGCCCAGGTGCGGGGCAACCACACGCAGGCCGCCCGGCAGCTCGGGCTCAGCCGCTTCGGTCTGCTCAAGAAGCTGCGGCGCTACGCGGGGGAGGGGTGACAACGCAGGTCAGGGGTGACAACCAGGTTGACAGTGGCGTCAACCTGCATGACAGGTAGGGGCTGTAATCCCTTGAGACGACGAACCGGGGCCTGGACCCTGGATTGCAGCGTGACCAGACGGGAGGATTCTGCGTCGTGAAGAAGCTCCTCGGCCTTTCCCTCATCGTTGCTGCGCTCGGTGGGTGCGTGACGCCGGTCATCCCCCTGCCACCACCGGATCCGACGAAGATGACCTTCGAGGTGACCGGGACCGCGAAGGATCAGGTCACGATCACGGGGGCCGCCAGCGCAGTCCACAACGGCGGCTACATCTACCTGATCAATATGTCGACTGGCCGAGGGGTCATCACGCAGACGGGCGAGGATGGCAGCTTCAAGGCGGAGCCGATCAAGGCCCAGGACAAGGACCAGCTCCACATGTGGGCCGCGCGAGGGCCGGATGATCCGAGCAGCGAGGTGACCTGCGGGCTGCTCGACTTCGCCAGCGGGCGGGTCTTGAGGTGCTACTAGCCTCCTCCGCCACTCCTCCGCCACCCCGCCGAGATTGCAGAGTTGTGTGCGGCTGACGACGCCAGCGTCGGGAGCTGATCGGGCGGTCGGGCAGGGCCTCTGCGGAGCTTGAAAGGGGAGGGCGCCGGGTGAAGGTGAGCGCCGGGGCGGCGCCGCCGAGCGCCAGGCGTCGGGGCGAGGCATGCTCTCCTGGCGCTCGAAAAGCGGGGAGGGGAAGGACCGAGAAGAGCTACTTCGAGATCTCGACCGATGGCGGCAGGTAGAAGGTGAAGTTGATCCCGATGAACACGTGGTTGGCGAACTTGTTGTCGTCGCCGTTCACCAGGATCTTCGCCTTCGCGATCTCGTCCGGCTTCAAGCCGCGGGTGAAGTCGCCGCCCGACTCGTTGTCCGCGAAGCCGAGGTCCTTGACCTCGATGCCCATCGACATCCAGCGCGCGAAGAAGATGTGCATGCCGAGGCCGACTACGAAGCCGGGGTGGAAGCCCGCCACCGCCTTGTCGATGTCGTCGTCGCTGGTCAGCGCGTAGTCGCCCGACACCGAACCATCGCCGTGCTTGGTGAGACCGAACCCGAAGCCGGCGAAGATGTAGAAATCGTACGCCATGAAGAGCTTCGAGAAGAGCGCCAGCTTGCCCGACATCGGCGTGAACGAGAAGCGCACGTCACCAGCGAGCTGGACATCCGAGAAGCGCTTCTTCAGCTTGCCCCAGAGGGCCTGATCGTCGGGCGTGCTGAACTGGGCCGCCAGCTCATCCGACATGCCCGTGTTGAGGCCGACGCCGTAGCCGATGTCAGCGCCGATCGAGAAGTAGTCATTGATGTGGTACTCGAGCTTGAGCCCGAACAGGATCTGGTGGCGGAGGAAGCGGTTGAGGGAGAAGTTGAAGCCGGGGCCGATCTCGAAGCGGCCCTTGCGCAGCTCCTCCTTGTGCCGGACCGCGGGCTGCCCCTCCAGCGGATTCTCCCGCTTGGCCGAGGCGACACCAGGAAGGACCAGACCGAGGCAGATGAGGACGAGTGTCTTGCGCATGGCTGGCCTCCTACCGGAAGGTGGTGTACTTGAAGTCGGTGGGCAGGAAGAAGCTCAGCCCGAACGAGATCATGATGTTGTTGATGAAGCGGGTGTCCCCGTAGGACTTGGCGGCGTCCACTTCGCTGGCGGTGCAGCCTCCGTCCTTGAGGGCGTACTGGCCCGAACCGCAGCCGGTCGTCCAGGTGCCGCGGCCGTTCGGCTCGAACTTGTCCAGCATCATGTAGTCGCGGACGGCCACCTGCACGGCCAGCCACTTGGTGACGAAGAGCCGAGCGCCGGCCCCCACCGGGAAGGTGAGCGAGAAGGGGTTCTTGAAGACCTCCCACTGGTAGTCGCGCGGGATGATCTCGGTGCCCGTTCCTCCCACACCGGCGGTCACGAAGACCTCGAGGTGCAGGATGTGGTTGTTGAAGAGCGCGAACTTCCCGTAGATGGGGACATAGGTGAAGTTCAAGTTCACCGTGTAGCGGTACTGGTTGAGGCTCGGCACCCGGCCGAAGTGATAGCGGGTGAAGAACTCCTCGTCGAGGACGTGCTTGAAGTAGTACATCCCACCGAGGCCGATGCTGAGGATGTCGGTCAGCCAGTAGTTGAACTCCCCCCCGATCGCGTAGTGCTGGATCAGGTTGTCGTTCAACGTGGTGGCGAAGATCGGCGTCAGCTCAGCACGGCCGTGCTTCATCATCTTCTTCCGGGGAAGCACCACGATGTCCTTCCAGGACTGGAGCTTCTCGCCCGGGGCGGTCGCGGTCACACCGGTGGTCACTGGAGCGTCGGTTGGCTTCGCCGCCCCCCCCGTCTTGAGCGCGTCGTCACTTGGAGGTGGCGTCGCGTCAGTCACCGGAG
>JAKLHH010000184.1 GCA_022710245.1 Myxococcota bacterium | reverse complement strand
GTCCGGTGGCGGGCAGGTCGGCAGGTGACCACGACGCTGGAGCGCCACCCGGTGACCAGGCCGCGGCAGGCACGGCCCGGGGAAGGGTTCACTCGAACAGTCTGGCCTCATGGTGAGCAAGCCGCGCGCCAGCCGGTCCGCGACGACGTTTCAACCGGTTGCAGGCGGTCGCCGCTGACCACCCGAGCCGCCACCCTCCGGCTCACGGCGACCGGGGAAGCGTGCTATCGTCCCCGGGATGGTGCGTCACGCTTTCCTCGTGCTGGCCCTGCTGACGCTCGCGTGCTCCGAGCCGCCCGAGCGAGTGGACGGCGGCGCGCGAGACCTGCGCCCGCCGGTCGGCGACGCGCGGCTGGTGGAGAGCGCGCCCGCGCCCCTGATCGACTTCGTCGTCGAGGGCTGCGCGACTCGCACCGCGGACCGCTGCCAGGGGCCGGCCCCGCTGGCGCTCACCTTCTCGGCCGCGGTGCAGGTGACGCCGCTCAGCGCCACCTGGGACTTCGGCGACGGCACCCCCGCCGCCAGCGGCACGCCGGTCGCGCACACCTACGCGCGCCCGGGCGCCTACACGGTGACGCTCGCGGTGGGGACGGCGAGCGGCACGGTGAGCGAGGAGAAGAGCGACTTCGTCGTCGCGCAGGCGGCCGCGGCGGGCGCGGCGTGCGGGGTCGACAAGGCCTGCGCCTCGGGCAAGTGCGTCTGCCAGGAGGGCTGCCCCGCGCCGCTCGCGCAGGGGCTCTGCCTCGAGGCCTGCGACCAGGTGGCCTGCACGGGCGGGAGCATCTGCGTCGACCTCTCCGCAGCTGCCGGCGAGCAGGAGCCCGCGCCATGGCGCCGGCTCCTGTGCTTGCCGACGTGCACCGTCGACGCGGACTGCCATCGTCCCGGCTTCGTCTGCCGGCTGGCGCCCTCGGGGAGCAGCTGGGCACGCGCCTGTCTGCCGCCGCTCCTGCGTGCCCTCGGCGACCCCTGTCGAGGCAGCGAGGGCGCGCCGGATCCATCGCTCTGTCTGGGGGGGCTCTGCCTGGACCTCGGCGTCTCCGGCCTCTGCTCCGCGAGCTGCGCCTCGCGCGGCTGCCCGGACGGCTCGCGCTGCGCGCGCTTCAGCGGCCAGCCGGCCTCGTCGGTCTGCCTCGTGCGCTGCGCCGGCAGCGCCTGCACCGGCGATCCGCGGCTCGCCTGCGAGCTCCCCTCCTCGGCGGGCGACCTCGGGTTCGCGATCGTGGGCGTCGGCGACCCGGCGGGGACGCGCTACTGCGCGCCGAGGCGCTGCAGCGCCGACCCGCAGTGCGGGCTGGGCGGGCGCTGCGATCTGGCGAGCGGGGGGTTCTGCGTCGGGAAGTAGCCTCGAAGGGTGATCGACCAGCTCACTTCAGCGTCGGGCTGAAGCCGTCGAGGTAGGCCTTGCGACCGTCGCAGGGATCGCTCTGCAGCTTCAGCGTGACCTTCTTGCAGTCGGACGAGAACGTCACCGTGTACACGCCCTCGTCGCTGGCCGCGCAGGCGAGGTAGGTGGGGGTCGAGCTGGTGTCCTTCACCTTGAAGGTGGTGCCGCTGAGCTGCCAGGTGCCGTTGATCGTCCCGGCCGCGATGGTCGCGACCCAGGTGCCGCCCGGGCTCAGCGTCCAGACCAGGCCCTGGCCAGCGAAGGTGCCGCCCGGGATGGTGCCGGTCCAGGCGGTGGCGAGGGAGCAGCTGCCCGCCTCCTGGGCCGGGCCAGCTTCCTTGGCGGGGCCGGCCTCCTGGGCGGGGCCGGCCTCCTTGGCAGGACCGGCCTCCTTGGCAGGACCGGCCTCCTTGCCAGGCGCCTTGGTGTCGTCGCCGCAACCAGCGAAGGTGAGGGCGAGCAGCGTCGCGCAGAAGATGGATGAGCAGAAGATGGATGATCGGTGTAGCAAGCCAGGACCTCCTGAGGACGAGGAGCGTATCAGCTCTGCGTCCCGGCGACGAGCCCTTCGCCCGCGGCGGTGAGAGCCGATCCACCTACCGGAGTGACCCAGGCGACGAGAGGTGCGCCTGTCTAGCGCGCCTGCTGCGGAGCCCGCGTCACGGCGCGGGGGGGTATGGGTAGCAGAGGTTCCCCGGCGTGCACTGGTGCTCCTTGCGGCAGTCGGTACCCGACTGACAGCGCTTCATGCAGTACCGGGCCACCACGTTGCCGTTGCCGTCGCGGTAGTCGAGGCAGAGCTCGGTGGCAGGGAGGCAGAGGTCGCCGCTGCCGCCGTCGGGTACCTGCTTGCAGTCGTGGCTGCAGTAGCCGTTGGGGAACTCGTCGACGCCGGTCGCCGGGTGCTTGAGCAGGCAGACGCCTCCCTCGCAGTCGCCGCCGTTGATGCAGGCCTCGCCCGTCTTCCGCTTCACCGGCGGGGGCCCGGCGTCGGGGACCATGCCCTGCGCGCAGTCCGCAGGCTCGATCGCGCCGCCAGAGCCGAGGACCACGCGCACCGGGTTCGGCGCCGGGATGGTGAGATCTCGCTCGGACTTCAGCTTGCCGTCGCTGGTCGCCACCGTCAGGTGCACCGGCGGGTAGGCGCCGTTCACCTGCCGGGGGATGATCCGCAGCTGGTTGTTGGTGCAGTCGAAGGGGCCGAGGACCTCCAGGCTCCGCGTCACCTTCTCCTGGGTGGCGGTGACGAAGACCCGGTCGAGCGTGAGGGTGCGCGAGCGGTAGACGCGGACGACGATCTCCTGGTCCCAGTCCTTGCCGCTGCAGCTGCCAGCGCCGAAGCAGCTCAGCGCGACCGCGAGGAGGGCAAGGAGCGGCGCCGCACAGGTCGGGCGCTGGTGCGGTGCTGCGACCAGCGATGCGGGTCTCGAGGTGCTCATCGCAGATCCAGCTGAGGCATCGAGGGGGGCGCCGCGGGTCGGGCGGCGAAGTAGATGCCGGTCGTCGCGCCGGCGGCGACCACCGCGCCGATCACGGTCCAGAACCACCAGCGCTTGTAGATGGGCCGCGGCGTCGGACCGCCACCGCCCGCGGCGACGGGCCGCATCAGCACCGGGAGCTCGACGCGGCTCCCGGGCGAGACGGTGACCGAGGAGGTCCAGCTCGCGAAGCCGACGCGGGTCACCTTGACGAAGTGGATCCCCGGCTTCAGCGTCTGCGAGGTGGGGAGCACGCCGGCGGGCTTGTCGTCGATCTGGACCGCCGCGCCGTGCGACTGCTCGTCGGCGGCGCTCAGCACCAGCACCCCCGGCTCCCGCGAGAGCCGGTTCCGCTCCTCGACGCTGTCGAGGAGCTTCTGCACCTCGCCGATCAGGTTCCTCACCGCGTCCTTGTTCTGGGCCGCGGGCACCTCCTTCAGGTAGGTGCGGTAGAGGTTGATCGCGGTCTGCAGGTGCTTCGGGTCCTGATCGAGCTTGTACTGCCGCCGGTGCGACTGGGCCAGGTTGAAGAGGAACGCCGGCTCCGGGAGCGCCTTGTAGGCGGCCTCGTACTCGCGGATCGCCTCCTCGAACTTGCCCAGCTTGTACGCCATCTCGGCCGCGCCGAAGTGGCGCTTGGCCTCCTCGGCGTCCTCGGCCCGGGCGACGCCCGCGGCGAGGAGCAGGCTAAGGGCTATGCTTCTTGAAAGGGTTGATCGTGGTGTCATCGTCGTCGGGTTTCTTCGGCGGGTCGCCGCCCTTCGCGTCCTTGGTGTCCTTGCCGCCCTTCTTCACGTGCTTGCCGCTCCGCAGCTGGATCTCCAGCTCGAGCGCGGCGCCGGCCGGCAGCGTCACGGCCTGCTCCACGGGCAGGTACCCTGGCGCGGTGATCCGCAGCCGGTGCGGCCCGGCGCGCAGGCCCGAGAGCTCGAGCGTGCTGCCGCTCCCCACCTTCTCGTTGTCGAGCGTGTAGCTCGCCTTCGGGTTGCCGGTGCTGACATGGAGCCGCGCCGGGCTCTCGGGCGGGGCCGCGGTCAGCACGTAGGTGAGAAAGTGCTTCTGGCCGGCTCCGGTGTTCACCCGCTCGACGTAGGTCTTGTAGCCCGCCAGCTGGAGGCGCAGCTCGTGGCTCCCCGGCTTCACCTCGAGCTGCGTCGGCGTGGGCTCGGCCTGCTTCTTGTCGTCGAGGAAGATCGTCGCGCCGACCGGGCTGGTGGAGATGGAGAGGAGTGTGGTCGTCGGTGCCGCCGTGCCGACGCCCGCGCCGCTGCCGTCGGAGGGGCGGACGAGCGAGCGCTTGTAGAGGAAGCCAGCGCCGACGCCGAGGCCGGTGATCAGCGCGAGCCCGGCGGCGAGCGCGATCCAGCGCGAGCCCGCACGAGGCGGCGCGGTGGTCGTGGGCGAGGGGCCCGCCAGGCCCGGGATCGCGACCTGCTCCGGCTCGCGCGGCGCGTCCTCGGGCGCCGTGATGTTGAAGCGCGTGCCCCGCAGCGCGGGCGCCAGCTGGCTCAGCTCCTGCAGAAACTGCTCGGCGCTCTGCGGGCGCTCCGCCGGGTCCTTGGCGATGCAGCGCAGGATCAGCGCCTCGAGCGGTGGCGAGATCGCGTTTCGCAGCCGGCTCGGCGAGGGCGGGCTCGCGAAGAGGTGCTTGTTCACCAGGTCGATGTAAGAGCGCGCGTTGAAGGGGAGCGCGCCGGTGAACATCTCGAACATGATGATGCCGATCGCATAGAGATCGGTGCGATGGTCGACGCTGACCCCGCGGCACTGCTCGGGCGACATGTAGTAAGGGGTGCCCATCGCCGCGCCGGTGCGGGTCGTGAAGCCGGGGGTGGAGGTCTCGCCGGACTGCAGCTTGGCGATGCCGAAGTCGAGGACCTTGGCCGTGATGGCGCCGTCCTCCTCGACCTTGACCATGATGTTCTCGGGCTTGATGTCGCGGTGGATGATGCCCTTGCTGTGCGCGGCGATCAGCCCCTTGGCGACGCAGCCGAGGATCGCGTACGCCTCGTCGAAGGTGAGCACCTGACGCTCCTTGAGGAAGTCGCGGAGCGACTTGCCGTCGAGGTGCTCCATCACGAAGTACTGGCGCCCGTCGGGGAGCTCGCCGAACGAGAAGATGTCGACGATGTAGCGGCTCTGGGCCTGGTTGACCGCGCGCGCCTCGCCCATGAAGCGGGCGACCACCTGCTGGTTCGCCGCCAGCTCCCGGAGCAGGACCTTGATCGCGACGCGCTTGCCGATCACGGGCTGCACGCCGGAGTAGACCGAGCCCATGCCGCCAGTGCCGAGGAGCCCGAGCACCTGGTACTCGCCGACCATGGTGCCGGTCGCGAGCTCGGTGTCCACGGCCGGCTGGGCGGGCCCGGTCCGCTGCGGGCGCGAGGCGATGGCGGGGTCTGCCGGCGCGCGCCGCACGCCAGCAGGGGTATGCGGGCCGGTCACCTGGGGGCCGGGCGGTCCGGTCCGCACCTGGGCCCCGGTCAGGACCTGCGCGGGCTCGGCGCCGGCATACGGCGCCACCGTGGCGCTGCTCTCCACCGAGCTCTCGTCGGTCTGGATGGACTTGAGCGGTCCGTCGGCCTGCGGCGGGCTCTGCAGCGTCGCCGAGCCCCAGCCCTGGGTGTCCTCGTGGCTCGCCATCAGCAGCGCACCGTCCACCGGGCACACGCTGCGTGTGGAGGGGAACGCCCGCTTGCACTTCGGACAGACCATCGAGCCCTCGGTGGACGCCGCTAGCCGCTCGCTGAACTACAGCTCGTACGGTACCGGAGCGGCAGGCGAATATCAACTCGCGGGCCGCGGTCAGGCGAGCGTCAGCGTCCGCGCCTCCGCGACGGAAGGGACGCCGCGGGCTGCGACGCAGGGGCCGCCGCGATGCGGCCGTCGCCGTCCGCGTCGATCCAGACCGGGTTGGTGATCGCCAGCGGCGGCAGGGGGGCCCCGGCCAGCTCGACGACCGGGCCGAGCGCGGTGCTGCCCCGCACCACGGCGACCACGAACCCGTCGTGGTCGACCGGCACCCGGAGCGTCTGATCGAGCCGCACCCCATCGGCGCGGCCGGGGATCGGGATGGGCTGGCGCCAGGGGACGCCGTGCACGTACAGCGTCAGCTGATCGAGCCCCACCCACCCGGGCGCCGAGACGGTCACGCGCACGCTGACCTCGACCGCCGCCGGCTTCCCGCGACGCCGCCGCTGAGCCGGGAGGGTGACCGTCTCACCAGGCCCCTTGCCGTTGACCTCGAGGCGGGCGAAGACGCCTGCTCCGAGGGTGGCGCGCCCGCCGCGGAGCGCCGCGATGACGGCGGCCGCGTCGGCTCCTGGCGGGGCCTCGACGTAGGTCCGCGGCCAGCCCGCCGGACCCAGCGCGATCGAGCGGCTCCCCGAGCCAGCGGTCGCCACCAGGCGCCGGCCAGCGCGCAGCAGCGCGAGCCAGTCCGCCAGCAAACGGTTCACGTCCTCGGGGTGGGCGCCGTCGAGGAGGCGCAGCGCCGCGACCTGCGGCGGGATCAGCTCGGGGCGCGGCTGCGCGGGATCGAAGGCCACCTGCGCCAGGAGCCCGCCCGGCTGCCGCGCTCCCTCGAGCTCGATCAGCGCGCCCCCTTCGAGCGACGCCTCGAGCTCGCTGGCGCGCACCCCGGGAGCGAGCGGGAAGGCCAGGTAGCGTCCCAGCGTTGGGGAGCGCCCGGCGAGGCCGACGATCTGCAGCGGCCCGGCGCCGGCCCAGCGCGCGGCGAGCTCCTCCTCCCCGGTGACGACCGCGGCCACGCCCTCGACGCGACTCGCCAGCGCGCGCTGGTCGGGATCGACGGCGCAGCCTGCGGTCAGGCGCGTGCGCTGGCCGAGGTCGAGCGCGACGTGTCCCACCGCGTCCACCACCCGCAGCAGCCGCGCCTGGAAGCTCGCCCCGGCGTGGGGGCGCAGCGTCAGATCGGCGGACTGGATGGTGTGCTCGGGGCCGCGCGAGGCGATCACGCGGTAGCGTCCAGGCGGGAGAGGGAGGCTGCCCCGGCCCTCGGGGCTGAGGAGCTGGTGCCGCGCGCGCAGGCTCACGTCGGCGCCGCTCCGCGCGCCCTGCGGGGGGCCGAGCCAGGGTGTCGGCGTGTCGTCGAGGCCGAGGATGGTGAGGCGCGCCGGGAGCAGCGCGCCCGCCCGGTCGCGCACCTCGAAGAGCAGCCGCGAGGGCGGGCCCAGCCTGAGGCGCGCCAGCGCCACGCTCCCCGCGGCCACCTCGACGGTCTGCGGCGAGCTGATCCGCTCCGCGGTCAGCGCGCGCAGCTGGTAGCGGCCCGGCGGGAGCTGCAGGCGCGCCGCCCCGTCTGTGCCGCTGCGGCCCAGCACCTGCAGCTTCCCCTCGGACCGCACCTCGAGCTCCGCGTCGGCGATCGGGTCACCCTCCTCGCCCTCGACGGTGAGCTCGACGGCGCCGCGCGGCTGCTCGAGCTCCCCGCCGAGGAGGGTCGGCAGCAGGCTGGCGAGCTGCCCGCCGCGGCCGATCGCGAGCTGCCGGCTGGCCGAGAACCGTGCGCCGGCCGCCAGCTCGAAGGTCTCCAGCAGGGCCACCGGCAGCGGCCCCGTGAGGTCCGCCGAGAGCCCGCCCCGGTGGGCGTAGCCGTAGGTCACCCGGGGCGACCACGCCCCCAGCCAGGCCAGCGCGGGGCGCCCCTCGGGCGCGCGCCCGAGCCCCGGCGCGAAGGCCTCGGCCTCGCCCCAGTCGATCAGGTCGGCGAGCTTGTACTGGAGCAACGCCCGCGCTCCGTGGTTGACCACCGTGGTGACCAGCCGGGCCGTGCTGGACCCGGGGTGCAGGCTCACCTCCGTGATGACCTCCACCGACGGGGCCTCGGGGTCGCGCCCTCGCAGCCGTACGGTGGCCGCACCTCCGAGGTGCTCCACCTCGGCGCGCTCGAACCGCGCCGGCGACGGATTGACCCCGACGAGTGGCGTCAGCGCTCGCAGGGCATCCTCGCCCTGCGCCGGCGCAGCGTCGAGCAGCGCGCCGGGCGCGAGGCTGGCGAGCCCGCCCACGACCAGCGACGCGACGCCGTTCTCGAGGAGGAAGTCGCCTGCCTCGCCGGCGACCAGCGAGCCCCGCAGGCCCGGTCGCCCGGCGAGCCGGACGGCGCGGGCCTGGCTCTTGACCTCGGGGACCCGGAGCGGCGGTGGCACCGGGGCCGGGGGCCGCTGGCAGCTCTGGCAGAGGAGCAGGGTCAGCAGGGTCCAGGCAGCGCGCATCGACGCATGTTACGACCCCGCCCTATTGCCCGCAAGCGAGTGACTATGGTAACCATACTCAGGTCTTACGCGCAGGCGCGAAGCTGCGCGGAGCTTCTGCTGGTTGTCCGCCGTCGGCGCGGGGAAGGCTCCGGCCGCGTGCACCGCCGAGAGGAGACACGGTATGTCCGGCCATAGCAAGTGGAGCACCATCAAGCACAAGAAGGGCGCGGCTGACGCCAAGCGCGGCAAGATCTTCACGAAGCTCATCAAGGAGATCACCGTGGCAGCCCGGATGGGTGGCGGGGACGTCAACGGCAACCCGCGCCTGCGCTCCGCCGTCATCACCGCTCGCCAGAACAACATGCCGGGCGACAACATCGATCGCGCGATCAAGAAGGGCACCGGCGAGCTCGAGGGCGTCACCTACGAGGAGATCACCTACGAGGGCTACGGGCCCGGCGGGGTGGCGATCCTCGTCGAGACGATGACCGACAACAAGAACCGCACGGTCAGCGAGATCCGCCACATGTTCCAGAAGGGCAACGGGAACATGGGTGAGACCGGCTGCGTCTCCTGGATGTTCACCAAGCGCGGTCTGATCACGATCCCCAAGGAGGGCACCGACGAGGAGCAGCTGATGGAGAAGGCGCTCGAGGTCGGCGCCGAGGACGTCCAGGACGGCGGCGACATCTTCGAGGTGCAGAGCGCGCCCGGCGACGTCAACAAGGTCGCCGAGGATCTGCGGGAGGCGGGGTTCAAGGTGGAGTCCTCCGAGGTCGCGATGGTGCCCAAGAATACCGTCAGCGTCGAGGGGCGCGACGCCGAGGTGCTGGTGCGGCTGATGGGCCTCCTCGAGGACCACGACGACGTGCAGCACGTCTGGGCCAACGCCGACATCGACGACGCCGTCCTCGAGCAGCTCGCCGAGTGACCCCGCTCCTCACCCTGGGGATCGACCCTGGCAGCCGCAAGACGGGCTGGGCAGCGGTGAGCCAGGAGGGGAGGCAGCTCTCGGTGGTGGAGAGCGGCACCATCAAGCTCCCGGCGACGGTCAGCCTGAGCGAGCGGCTGGGCACGCTGCAGGCGCGCCTCGAGGAGCTCCTCGCGCGGGTCGCGCCGTCGGCCGTGGCCGTCGAGGACGTCTTCAGCGCCCGCTACCCGCGCAGCGCGCTGACGCTCGGGCAGGCGCGCGGCGTGGCGCTCGCGGTGGCCGCGCGCGGCGGCGTGCCGGTCTTCTCCTACCCGCCGGCGACGGTGAAGCGCGCCGTGTGCGGCCACGGGCGCGCCGAGAAGCAGCAGATCCAGCGCATGGTCCAGGTGCTCCTCTCGCTGCGCCGCGAGGTCGCCGAGGACGAGGCCGACGCGATGGCGGTGGCGGTCTGCCACTCGCTCTCCGCTCGCGCGCCGACAGGAGGGGCGAACCAGCCATGATCGCGCACCTGAGAGGCACGCTCCTGCGCAAGGAGCTCGATCGCGCGGTGGTGGACGTCGGCGGGGTCGGCTACCTGGTCCACGTCTCGGCGCAGACGGCCTCCGCGCTGCCCGCGGAGGGCGCGCCGGTCGAGCTGCGCTGCCACACCCACGTGCGCGAGGACGCGCTGCAGATCTTCGGCTTCGCGGAGGCGACCGAGCAGGCGGCCTTCGAGCTCCTCATCCTGGTCTCCGGCATCGGCCCCAAGCTGGCGCTGACGGTGCTCTCGGGCATGCCGGTGCAGGAGCTGGTGGAGGCGATCGCCGGCGAGGACCACAAGCGCCTGCAGACCATCCCTGGCATCGGGCGCAAGACCGCCGAGCGCATCGTCCTCGAGCTCAAGGATCGCTGCGCGAAGCTGGC
>JAKLHH010000183.1 GCA_022710245.1 Myxococcota bacterium | reverse complement strand
TAGCCGGCGTCGCGGGCGGCTCTCGCCCCGGAGATGCAGCGGCGGCAGGTGCAGGACCGTCAAGAAGCCTCGAGAACATCCTGACCTGCGGCCCAAGTAGTCTGCCCCGCGCCCGGCCACACTGGAGGCATGCTTCGACTCCCCCTGGTCCTGCTGCTCACCGGCTGCAGCTCTGCCCTGACCGCGCCGGCGCTCGAGCTGGTGCTGTGCGACGGGGCGACTTGCCCTGCCAGCGGCGAGCCGCATCGCGCGCGAGGGGCGCTCGAGCGAGAGGACGCGAGCGGCCTGCACCTCCGCTTCGCGCTGCGCCGCCGCTCGGGAGCCACCGCCGAGCTGGCGCTGGAGCTGCCCCGCCCTCGCGCCGGCGTCACGCCCGCCCCCCCGCGCATCAGCTACGTCGAGCGGCTCGGTGGCAAGACCGTGTTCGCCTCGAGCCGCGTGGCGGGCAGGCTCGAGCTCTCGTCGGACGGCGACTGCCCCTGTCAGACGGGGCGGCTGGAGCTGCTGCTGGTAGACGCTGGCCCCGACGGCGCGGTCGGCAGCGCCGACGATCAGGTGCGGAGGATCAGCCAGGCTCGCCTGCGGCTCGGCGAGCGGCCGTTCTGCCACCCAGCCGCGGCGCTGGCCATCCGCGAGGATCGCCTCGTCGTGGGGCAGCGAGCCTGTCCTGCCGCGCGCAGCGCGGCGCCGTCGTCGGCGTGGGGCTGGAGCGCGGAGGGCGAGCTCGACCCGGCGTGGAACGCGGAGGGCTGGTACGACGAGGGCTGGAGCGGCGAGTGGAGCGAGGGGGCGCCGGCCTGCTGGGACGACGGCAGCGGGTGGGACGGCGACGGGGGCTGGACCGACGTGGGCGCGAGCGACGTGGGCGCCGAGCCGGCGAGCGAGTCGCCCGACGACGACGAAGCGGGCTGGAGCGACGACGGGAGCGCTCCGATCGACGACGGGAGCGGCCCGAGCGACGACTCCGGCGGCGACGACGGGAGCGACGGGAGCGACGACGGCTGGACCGACGACGAGGACGACGGGAGCGACTCGTGCGACTGGTGTGACTGGTGGTGAGCTCCGCGGCGCGCCCGCGGACAGCCTCGGCCAGCGGCGTCAGCCTGGCGGCCGCGGCGTCCCGGAGCGCGAGGCCAGGCTGAGGAGGAGCCCGAGCACGGCGACGGCCGCGCAGCCGATGACGTTGTACCAGAGGAAGCCGATGCTGGTCCGCGCGAAGACCAGGATGACCAGCCCCTGCGCGACGAGCAGCGCCACGAAGACGGCGGTGCCACCCACGCGCCTGAAGAAGAACCCCACCACGAACACGCCCAGCGTCGGGCCGTAGAAGATCGAGCCGAGGATGTTCACCGCCTGGATCAGGTTGTCGATCAGCGAGGCGAAGGTGGCGAAGAGCATGGCGAGGACGCCCCAGAGCACGGTGAACGCCCTGCCCGCGGCGAGGGTGTGCGCGTCGCTGGCCTCGCGCCGGAAGACCGTCCGGTAGAAGTCGACGGCGGTCGTCGAGCCGAGCGCGGAGAGCGCGCTCGCGGTGGCGGACATGGCCGCGCAGAAGACCACCGCGAGGAGCAGCCCCACCAGGCCCGCGGGGAAGTGTCGCCGCACGAAGGAGACGAAGATGTAGTCCGCGTCCTTCAGCTCGGCCCGCGGGCTCGCGCGCCGGATCAGCCCCTTCGCCTCCTCGCGGAGCTGCTGGCGCTGCGCCTCGGAGGCCTGCAGCGCGGCGCGGGCGGTCCGCTCCGCTGCCGCGTCGTGCGCGTGGCGCGCGGCGAGGTAGCGCAGGGCCATGGCTCGCTGCTCGGTCGAGGCGCGCTCCCAGCGCTCCTCGACGGCGCGCAGCTCGCCGCCGTGCGGCGACCGGCGGGCGGCGGTGAGCTCGGCCTCGTGGAAGAAGACCGGCGCCGGGTGGAACTGGAAGAAGACGAAGACCAGGAGGCCGCAGAGCAGGATGAAGAACTGCAGCGGCACCTTGACCAGGCCGTTGAAGAGCAGGCCGAGGCGAGTCTCGCGGAGCGAGGCCCCCCCGAGGTAGCGCTGGACCTGCGACTGGTCCGTCCCGAAGTAGGCGAGCGCCACGAAGAGCCCGCCCGTCATCCCCGACCAGAAGGTGTAGCGGGTCTCGGGGCGCAGCGAGAAGTCGACGACCTCCATCCGGTGGAGGCTCCCGGCCACGTGGAGCGCGTCGTCGAGGGAGACCTCCGGCGGGAGCGCGTGCAGCACGGCGGCGAAGGCGGCGGCCATGCCGCCGAGGATGACCAGCATCTGCGGCGTCTGCGTCTGGCTCACCACGCGGCTGCCCCCCGAGACGGTGTAGAAGATGACGAGGGCGCCCACGGCGAGGTTGGTGAGGTGGAGGGGCCAGCCAAAGACCGCCGAGACGATGATCGAGGGCGCGTAGATGGAGAGGCCCGCGCCGAGGCCGCGCTGCACCAGGAAGAGCGCCGCGGTGAGCAGCCGCGTCTTCCGGTCGAAGCGGGTCTCCAGGTACTCGTACGCCGTGGTCACGCGCTGCCGGATGTAGACCGGGACGATGGTGGTGCAGAGGAGCACCATGGCGAGCGGCAGCCCGAAGTAGAACTGCACGAAGCCCATCCCCGACTCGTAGGCCTGCCCGGGCGTGGAGAGGAAGGTGATGGCGCTCGCCTGGGTGGCCATGATGGAGAGGCCGATGGTCGGCCAGCGGAGGTCGTCGCCGCCGCGCAGGTAGGCGTCCGCCGTGCGCACGGCGCGCGAGCGCCAGAGCCCGTAGAGGGCGATGGCAGCGAGCGTGCCGAGGAGGACCGCCCAGTCGAGGCCGCTCATCGGCTCATCCGTAGTGCCGGGTGAGGAGGATGAAGACGCCGATCAGCGCGGCGAGGACGCCGAGGACGAGGGCCGCGAGCAGGGCGAAGCGGCGATCGGGTCCTGATCCGTCAGCGGCCATGCGCGAGCAGGTTGGCGAAGAGCCGGTAGGCGCCGGGCACGCCGGCCGGGAGCTGGCGGAAGAAGGCGAGCCCCGTGTAGACGAAGGTCCCCTTGCCGTACCGCGCGACGAGGAGGCTGCCGCGCCTCGGCGGCTCACCGGGGTCGTGCATGCTGAGCAGCGTCTGGTAGCGTTGGTCCCAGGTGCCGGCGAAGTAGAGCCCGCGCTCCTGCACCCAGCCCTCGAAGTCGGCGGCGCTGATGCGGTTCGGGCGCGTCAGCAGGGGGTGCTCGGGCGCCTCGAGCGTGACGGCGGCGCGCTCGTCGGTGACGCGCTCCTGCGAGAGCGCGAAGGGGTAGGGGCCCATCGGCGCGACGACCTTGCTCAGGCGGTTCGAGGTCGAGTACTGCGCGATCAGCGTGCCGCCCGCCTTCACGTACTCCATCAGCCGCCGGTGGTGGAAGGCGAGCCGCGGGTTCACGTTGTAGGCCCGCACGCCGACGACGATGGCCGCGAAGCGGCCGAGCGGCTGGCGCGTGAGCGCCTCGTCATCGAGGAGGGTCACCTTGTAGTCGACGGCGCGGAGCGCGGCCGGCACCTCGTCCCCGGCGCCCGGGAGGTAGCCGATCGGGCGGTCGACCTTGCGCGCGAGGTCGAAGCGGCTGACGGCGACGCTGGCCTGGGGGAAGACCGTCTGGATCGGCAGGTGCGAGCAGTCGACGCGCGCGAGCGCGCGGGAGAGCTCGAGCTTGCCCACCTCGACCACCACGCGCAGCTGGCCCCGGCCGGCGCCCGCGGGCCGCACCGTGAAGGTGATCTCCTCCTCGTCGCCCCTGCGCTCGAGGCGGAAGGGGAGGCGCGCGGGCGCGGCGCTGAAGCCGGCCGGGAGCTCCAGGCGGACGCTCCCGCTCTGGCCGTCGGCGAAGGCCTGCAGGGTGACCGCGAGGGGGCGCGCCTTGCGGTCGGGGAAGACGAGGTCCCGGGCGGCGGGCGTGGCGGTGACGGCGGGCGCCAGCTCGAGGGGCCGCCAGCGCTCGCCGGCCACGGGGTCGGTCCACTTGTAGAGGACCGCGCGGCGCAGGGTGACGCTCCGGCCGCCGCTCTGCACCACGAACTCCACGGCGAGCGGCGGCGGGCTCTCGGCCTCGCCGACGAGCCGCTGGTCCTTGATCACGTAGTCGCCTCCGCGCGGCTGCGCCTCGAGCCAGTAGGGGCTGGAGAGGGGCGCGTCGCTGGCGAGGGCGAGGGTGCGCTCTCGCTGCCAGGGCTGGTGCTCGGCGAGCGGCTTGCCGACGCGGACGACGCGGGCCTCACCCGCGGCGAGCGGTCCGAGGAGTCGCACCTCCTTCAGCCACAGCGCGGCCGGCGAGCGGTTGATGGCGCCGAGGGTGAGCTTCACCTTCCCGCCCGGCACGGCGCGGAAGTCGGCCGCGGTCGCCTCGACGAAGAGGCCCGCGCAGGCGGCGGCGACCTCGCCGAGCTCCCGGAGCTTCTCCTCCTTCCAGGGGTTCGCGGGGACGCGCTCGAGCTCGGCCGCGGCCTCGAGGAGCCGCTCGAGGCTGCGCTCGGGGTGCTGCGCGTCGAAGCCGCGGCGGGCCTTCGCCAGGAGGTCGGCGAGGCGCGCGGCGCCCTTCACGCGTCCCCAGTCGAAGGGCAGGCCGCCGAGGGGGTCGCGCCCGCGCGGCCGGTCGCCCTGGAGCACCTCGAAGTACTCCGGCACGGGGCCGCGCACCGAGGGCACGCCGAAGCCCTGGCTCTTGTGCATGCTCCGCGCGGTGGCGGCGACCTCGCCCCAGGAGACGCCGAGGAGCGGGCTGTAGCCGCCGACGTCGAGCGTGAGGAAACGCGAGACGTCGACGGCGGGCGTGAGGCCCGGGAAGATGGGCTTGTTCTGCAGCAGGCGCCGGGCCTTCCAGACGCCCACGTACCGGAGCTGCTCCGGGTGCGCGCGCGGGTCGGCCGCGGCGCTGAAGGCCTGCTCGGCGAGGACCGCCGAGGCGGTGTGGTGGCCGTGCGTGTCGAGGCCCCTGCTCGGGAAGCGGGTGATGATCACGTCGGGGCGGAAGCGGCGGATGACCCAGACGAGGTCGGCGAGCACCGCGTCCCTGTCCCAGATCGAGAGCGTCTCGGCCGCGGTCTTCGAGTAGCCGAAGTCGCGCGCGCGGGTGAAGTACTGCTCGGCGCCGTCGACGCGGCGGGCCGCCAGGAGCTCCTGCGTGCGGATCAGCCCGAGCAGCGGTCCTTGCTCGGCGCCGATCAGGTTCTGGCCGCCGTCCCCGCGCGTGAGCGAGAGGTAGGCCGTGCGCAGCGATCGCTCACCGACGAGGTAGGCGAGGAGGCGCGTGTTCTCGTCGTCGGGGTGGGCGGCGACGTAGAGCACGTTGCCGACCACGCCGAGGCGCTCGATGCGGCGGAGGAGCTCGCCGGCGCCTGGCTGGCGCGGCGGAGCGCCGGCGTCGACGGAGCTGCAGAGGAGACCTGAGGCGAGCGGGAGTGAGAGCGCGAGCAAGAGCGACGACCTCATCGTCGCAGTAGTATATCAACCCCTTGCCGCGACGCTCGCATGTTGTAGATTGAGTCGCAGGTCTCGCAGGTCTCGAATGCCCACGTCGCTGTCTGCTTCCTACCTCGCCGCCGGTGCGGATGCGCTCCGGTTCTTGCCGCTCCACTTCCAGGACCGCGAGGGTCGCGTCGGCCTCGCCAGGCGCGCCGCCGCGCGTGCGCTCGGGCCCGCGCCCGCGCCCGCGTTGCTCGCCGAGCTGCGCGAGCAGCAGGCCGTCCTCGCGCCGAGCGCCGCGCGCGAGCGCCACCTCGAGTCCCTCGCCGCGCCGGGCACCGTGGTGGCGGTGAGCGGCCAGCAGGTCGGGCTCTTCCTCGGGCCGCTCTACACGCTCTACAAGGCGGCCTCGGTGGTGGTCACCGCGCGAGCCATCGAGCGCGAGTCGGGGGTGCCCTGCGTCCCGCTCTTCTGGCTGCAGACCGAGGACCACGACTTCGCCGAGATCCGCCGCTGCCGGGTGGCGCGCCCGTCGGGGCCCCCGCTCGAGCTGGAGCTGGCCGAGGGGGCTCCGTCGCTGGCGCGGGTCTCGGTCGCTCACCGCGCGCTGGGGCCCGAGGTGCAGGGCGAGCTCGCGCGGCTCGAGGCGGCGCTCGGGGGCGAGCCGCACGCCGCCGAGACCCTGGCGCAGCTCGGGGCACACTACCGCCCGGGCAGGTCGCCGGGCGCGGCCTTCGCCGGGCTCCTCGCGGAGCTCTTCGCCGAGGAGGGCCTGCTGCTCCTCGATCCGCGGCGTCCGGCCGTCGCGCGCCTCGCCGCGCCGCTCTACCGGAGCGCGCTCCTGCGCGCCGCCGAGCTCGAGGCCGCGCTCGCGGCCCGCTCGCGCGAGCTCCGTGAGGCCGGCTTCGAGGAGCAGGTCCCGGTCCGCGCCGGCGCGACCCTGCTCTGCCTGCACCAGGGGCGCCCTGAGGGGCCGCGCTACCGGCTCGGGCGCGCGCCGGCGGGCTATCGCCTGCAGGGCACGGGCGAGGACTCGACCTTCAGCGAGCCCGAGCTCCTCGAGCTCCTCGAGACCGAGCCGCTCCGCTTCTCGACGACGGCGCTGCTCCGGCCGCTCGTGCAGGATCACCTCCTGCCGACGGTGGCCTACGTCGCGGGCCCGCACGAGATCGACTACCTGGCCCAGCTCGCGCCGCTCTACGCGCTCCTCGGCCTCGAGCAGCCGCTGGTGGTGCCTCGCGCGCGCTTCCGCTGCCTGGAGGCAGGGACCCGCGCGCTCCTCGGCAAGCTCGGGCTCCGCGCGGCCGCCGACGCCGAGGTGCCGCGCGCCGACCTGCTCCGCCGGCTCGGCGCCGCCGCGGACCGGCCACCACCCGAGGAGCTCATCGCCCGCCTCCTCGGCGCGGTCGCGCCGCACCTCGCCGAGGTGGAGGCCACGCACCCGAGCCTGCGCGAGCCCGTCCAGAAGGCGCGCGCGAGCTTCGAGCACACGGTCCGGCGCCTCTGCGCGCGCTACGGCGCCGCGCTCCTCGAGCGCGACCAGGTCACCGTGGAGCGCGTCGACCGGCTGCAAGCCTTCCTCACGCCGGGGGGCGCGCCGCAGGAGCGCGTCCTCGCGATGCCCTCCTTCGCCTGCCGCCACGGCGCGCGGGCCGTCTGCGAGAAGGTCCTCGCGGCCACGCGCCCCTTCGAGCCCGCGCTGCGAGATCTCGAGCTATGAGCAGCCCTCGTCCCCTGCGCATCGGCATCACCTGCTACCCGACCACGGGCGGGAGCGGCGTCATCGCCAGCGAGCTCGGCTGCGGCCTGGCCCGGCGCGGCCACGACGTGTGCTTCATCGGCTTCGACCTCCCCGAGCGCCTCCGCGGGCGCTCCGAGCGCTTCACCTTTCATCGCGTCGAGCTCCGCGAGTACCCGCTCCTGCACCTCTGCCCGTACCCGCTGGCGCTCGCGGGGAAGCTCGCCGAGGTGAGCGCGGCGAGCGGGCTCGACGTGCTCCACCTGCACTACGGGGTGCCGCACGCGACGAGCGCCTACCTCGCGCGCCAGCTCCTCGGCGCTGCCTCGCCGCGCATCATCACCACGCTGCACGGCACCGACGTCACGGTGGTGGGCAGCGATCCGGCGCTGCTCCCGGTCACGCGGCTCTCGCTCCTCGGGGGCGACGGCATCACCGTGCCGTCCAGCCACCTGGCGCAGGCTGCGCGCGAGCTGCTCCAGCTCCCGCCGGCCGTCGCCATCGAGGTGATCCCGAACTTCGTCGACGCGGGCTACTTCCAGCCGGCGCCCCGGCGCGACCGCAACGGGGGGGTGCTGATCCACGTCTCCAACTTCCGGCCGCTGAAGCGGGTCGAGGACGCGGTCCGGGTGCTGGCCAGGGTCCGCGAGACGCTCCCCGCCGAGCTGGTCCTGGTCGGCGACGGGCCCGAGCGGCCGCGCGTCGAGGCGATCGTGCGCGAGCTCGGCCTCGAGGGCGCGGTGCGCCTGCTCGGCCTGCAGGCCGACTTCCGCGAGGCCTTGCAGCAGGCCGACGTCTTCCTCCTCCCGAGCAGCAGCGAGAGCTTCGGCGTCGCCGCGCTCGAGGCGCAGAGCTGCGGCGTGCCAGTGGTGGGCTCGCGGGTGGGCGGCGTGCCGGAGGTGGTCAGCGACGGTGAGACCGGGCTCCTCTGCGAGGCAGGTGACGTGGCGGGGATGGCCGCCGCGGCGGTGCGGCTCCTCTCCGACGCGGAGCTCCGGCGAGGGATGGCGGCGTCCGCGCGGGCGCGAGTGCTCGCGCGCTTCCAGCAGGAGCCGATGGTCACGCGCTACGAGGAGTACTACCGGCGGGTGCTCGCGGCGCGAGCCTGAGCGCCGCGCGCCGCGCTCACTTGCACTTCCACTCGGCGAGCGCCTTCTTCACGTCGTCGGCGAAGGGGAAGTAGGGGGCCTTCGCCCCGGCCTCCTGCGCGCTCTTCGCGGCGGGGCAGGCGGCTGGCTTCTTGCCCATGGCGGCGAGGAGCTGCGCCTTGGTCCAGAGCCCGAACCACTCCTCCTTCAGCGCGAGGGCGCTGTCCACGTACCTCAGCGCGCGCGGGTAGTCCTTCTTGGCGTCGAGGAGGTAGCGCGCCGCGATGATCAGCGGGCGGCCCGGCATGGCGTCGAGGGCCTTGAGCGCGGCGGCGACCTGCTTGGCGGTCTCGGCCTTGATCGGGATGGAGACGCGCACCCCGGCCCATTCCAGGTCGAGCGAGGTGGCGTCCTCGCTGGTGTTGCTGAAGAGGAAGGTCAGGCGCTCGCGCTTGGGCGCGGTGGCCGGCTTGACCGGGAAGCGCAGGAGGTCGAGCTCCTGCTTGTAGTCGTTGGTGCCGCCCTGGTTCGGGTTCTTGTTGAGGATCACGGTCCACGCCTGCTTGGCGGGGATGGTGAAGAGCGCGTAGGTGCCGGCGGGGACCGGCTTGCCGCCCACGGTGATGTCCTTGCTGAAGGTGATCTTCGTCGCCTGGTTGGCGCCCGTCCGCCAGAGCTTGTCATAGGGGACGAGCCCCCCGAAGACCGCCCGCCCTCGCGCGGCGGGGCTGCTGTAGTCGACGCTGATCTCGGTCAGGCCCACCACCTGGCTGACCTTCGCGCCGGGGCTGAGGCGCGGCAGCTCGAGCGCCTGCGCGGCGGCGGGGCGCGGGCCGGCGAGGGTGAAGGCGAGGAGGGCAGTGGTGATCGGCCAGGCGAGGCGCATGCTGGAGATCTCCTTGGGGGCGACAGTGGTGCGTATACTTGGAGCACGCGGGGCGGGTTGGCAAGGGCAAACAGCTCGCCGGGACGGCCCGCCGGGATTCGTGAGATGCTCCAGGGCCGAGGAGCCCAGTCATGGCGGACAGCACCCCGGGGGGTGGAGAGGCCCTCCGCCGGCGGATCGCCGAGCTCGAGGCGCAGAGGCCCCCGACCGTGGCCGAGATCACCGCGCTCGCGATCCGGCTCGCCTCCCTCCCGGCGGAGGTCGATCTGCACGACTTCGTGCTCGGCTACCTGATGGCGATCCCGGGGGCGCGGGGGGCGGTGGTCAACGAGTACGACCGGGACGCGCGGACGCTGAACGTGGTCCGCGTCGAGGCAGCCCCGGGGCTGCTGCAGAGGGTGCTGCAGGTGCTCGGGGGGCGCGCCGAGAGCGTGCGCTCGCCGGTGAGCCCCGAGACCTACCGGGAGCTCGTCGCGCACCCGGTCGGCAGGCAAGCGACGCTCACCGAGCTCTCCTTCGGGGCCGTGCCGCGCGTCGTGGGGGCCGCGGTGCAGGCGCTCCTCGGCGCCGACCACTTCCTGGGCGTCGCGCACGTGATCGAGGGAGAGCTCTTCGGGACCTCGGTGGTGGCCATCGCGCCAGGCCACCCCGATCCGCCCGAGGAGCTGCTCGCCGCGCTCGCGCACCTGGTCGCGATCTCGCTGCGTCGTCGCCAGGCCGAGCAGGCGCTCAAGCAGAGCGAGGTCCGGCACCGGACGGTGGTCGACAACATCCAGGAGGGGGTGGTCGTCTTCTCCGGGGATCACAGGCGCTACTTCAACCGCCGGATGGCGGAGCTCATCGGCG
>JAKLHH010000182.1 GCA_022710245.1 Myxococcota bacterium | reverse complement strand
CCCGCCGCTCGTCACCGCGGCGATGATCTGGCTCTTGCCGAGGGCGGAGCCGAAGATCCCGATCGCCAGGCTGGCGGAGCCGAGGAGCAGGAGCCCGAGGTAGCCGCCGAGGATGTGGCCGAGGGAGATCTTGCCGTTCACCATCACCAGCAGCGGCATGTAGATGGTGAGGAGCGTGAGCAGGCAGAAGAAGATCAGCGCCGAGAAGAACTTGCCGAGGACGATCTCGTGGTCCTTGATCGGCGAGGTGAAGAGGAGCGTCAGCGTCCCCGCCTGCCGCTCCTCGGCGATGAGGCGCATGGAGAGGAAGACCGAGGCGATCATCGTCGTCCCGCTGGAGAAGTAGAAGAAGAGCTCCAGCACCTCGGAGGAGAGCTTGGGCGAGCCGCCGAGGGCGTAGACGTTGAAGAGGAGCCCGTCGATGGCGAGCACGGCCGCCACGATGATGTAGCCCATCGGGCTCTTCAGGTAGGCGGCGAGCTCGCGCCGGATGATGAGGGAGATGTTCTTCATGCGCTCGCTCCCTTGCCGGTCGCGCTGGGCGCGTTGGTGAGCTGGATGAAGATCGACTCGAGCTCGGGCTCGGCCGGGGTCAGCTGGAGGAGCCCGAGGCCGGCCTGCACCACCTCGCGGGAGATGGCCTCGCGGACGTCCTTCTCGGTCTCCACCCGGTAGTGGTCGCCCTGCGCCTCGCAGGCGAGGACGCCCGGCACCTTCTTGACGAGCGCGATCACCTGCTCGCGCTCGCCGCGGACGGCGAGGCGGATGCGCTGGCGCCCGGTGACCTTCGACATCAGCTCGTCCTCGGTGCCGACGGCGACGATGCCGCCGTCGCGGATGACGATGATGCGGTCGCAGGTCTGGCTGATCTCGGGGAGGATGTGCGAGGAGACGACGATCGTGTGGCGGCCCTTGAGGCCGCGGATCATCTCGCGCATGTCCACGATCTGCACCGGGTCGAGGCCGGAGATCGGCTCGTCGAGGATGAGGACCGGCGGCTGGTGGACGATCGCCTGGCCGATGCCGACGCGCTGGCGGTAGCCGTGCGAGAGGCTGGCGATGGTCTGGTACCGCACGTCCTTCGTGTGCGTGACCTCGAGGACCTCCCCGGTGCGCCGCACCGCGTCCGCCCTCTTCATCCCGCGCAGCTCGCCGGCGAAGATGAGGAACGACTCCACCGTCATCTCCTGGTAGAGCGGCGGGACCTCGGGGAGGAAGCCCACCTGCTTGCGGATCTCGTGCGGGTTCTCGAGGACGTCGAGCCCGTTGATCGAGACCTTGCCCGTCGAGGGCAAGAGCAGGCAGGCGAGGATCCGGAGCGTGGTCGTCTTGCCCGCGCCGTTGAGGCCGAGCATGCCGACGATCTCGCCGCGCTCGATGGTGAAGGTGAGGTCCCGGATGGCGGCCCGGTCCCCATAGAACTTGGTCAGCCCCTGGGCTGCAATCATGCGCACCTCTCTGCGAGTCGCATCGGTGGTACCTGCAGCGGCTCGATGCTCTGCCGCTTCCAGAGCAGCAACCGCAATTGTTGGTCGCGGCAGCTCCGCACGATCGCCCGACCTGTGCGGCGCCGCGACAATTGTTCGTTCATTGCCGCGGCGTTGGCCGCGGCGCCGGGCAAAATAGACAGCGAGCCCGGCCAGGTCAAGAGGGTCGCGAGCCCGCCGCCGCAACCCGTCGGGCCGTTACTGTATTCCCCGGCGGGGGGGATGCAAGGAGTTCCTCCGGGCGGACGGACCGTGCATCAGGACGGCCGCGGTGGGATCAAGAGGCGGAGGTCTCGGGAGGTTGGCCCGTCCGCCTCACCCTTGCCCGCCGCCCTCCGAGCCTGGCCTCTCTGCTGGTGGTGTACGCCGGCGGCGGGTTGCTCACCAGCGCGTCGCCCTGATCCGCGCCCGCGTTGCCCTCGGCTGTGCTAAGGTCGCCGTCATCACGCACCGGGACGCGAGCGCATGACCCAACACGAGCCAGACGTGCCCGAACGCGACGAGGAGCACCCGACCGAGCCTGTGCAGCAGGAGGCCGGGGCGCAGGCGCAACGCCAGGCCAGGGCGCTCCAGCTCGGCGTACCCCCGGTCCGCACCTGGGGCGGGCGGCGCAAGGGCGCCGGCCGCAAGCCCGGCCCCGACCCCGGGCCGTGGCACGCGAAGCGTCCCGAGGTCGAGCCGGGCGCACCGCTCCACATCACCATGAAGCTGGCCGAGGACCTCCCCGAGCTCGACGCGACCACGCTGGCGCTCACCGAGCAGGCCGTCGAGGCGGCGAGGGAGAAGCCGGGGTTCCGTATCGTCCACCACGTCATCGAGGCGCGGCATCTGCACCTGATCGTCGAGGCGGAGAGCACCGCGGTGCTGGGCAGGGGGCTGCGCGGGCTCGGCATCCGCCTGGCGCGGGCGCTGAACAAGGTGGTCGGGCGCAAGGGGACCGCGATCAGGGAGCGCTACAGCCTGCGGGTGCTGCGCCGCGAGGCGGTCGACGAGGTGCTCACGTACCTGCGCGGCCTCCGTGAACGCCACGTGGCCCGCGGGCCGGAGCCTGGCGCGCGCTAGCGCCCAGCGCAGCGCGATTCATCACGAGCGAGGCGGTCTCAGCGCGAGGCGCCCCCCGACGGGCGACTCGCCCCACGCACCGCGCATCGGCACAGTCGGTTAGCGGCCGCGCCGCTCGGTGGTCTCAGCGCGAGGCGCCCCCCGACGGGCGACTCGCCCCACGCACCGCGCATCGGCACAGTCGGTTAACGGCCGCGCCGCTCGGTGGTCTCAGCGCGAGGCGCCCCCCCACCGACGGGTGACTCGCCCCACGCATCCGCACAGTCGTCCAGCGGCCGCTCCGCGATGAAGGGCGAATTGTCGCGGCGCCGCCCAGGTCGGGCGGTCGGGCGTAGCTGCCGCGACCAACAACTGCGGGTCCTCGCCGCCTCCGGTCGCTCCGGGATGAGACCGCCGCAATTTGCCCGCTCGCGTCCTTCGGCCGCTCCGCGATGAAGGGCGAATCTGCCCTGCTCGCCTCCTGCGGCCGCGCCGCGATGAAGGGCAAATTCCTCTCTTGCAGGAGGTCGCGCTTCACTTCGGGCTTGACGCCGCCGAACACATTCGCCATAATCAAGTTTGATATGCGACGAACGACGCAACGACCTCGCGCCCGGACCCGACGTCAGGAGCAGCTCGAGCTCCCGGTCCGCACATGGGGTGGCCGCAGGCGCGGAGCCGGGCGCCCGAAGGGCAAGGCCAAGGAGCCGCCGCACACCCGTCGGCCACGGGTCGTGCCGCGCCATCCGCTCCACGTGACCTGGAAGCTCGAGCTCGACTTGCCGAACCTGCGCGGCCCGCAGACCGCGCGTCCGATCCTCGACGCGATCGCGGCGGGCAAGGAGCGCGAGGGCTTCAGGGTCGTCCACTTCGTCCTCGAGAAGCGGCACCTTCACCTCATCGTCGAGGCCGACAGCGCGGAAGCGCTGGGCAAGGGGCTCCGCAGCCTCGGCATCCGCATCGCCCGCGCCATCAACAAGGCGCTCGGCCGCAAGGGGCGCGTGATCAGGGAGCGCTACTACTCCCGCGCCCTCAAGACGCCGACCGACACCCGGAACACCCTGCGCTACGTGGTCAACAACACGCGCCGGCACCGGTCGCAGCGCGGCGAGGTGGTGAACCGCGACTGGATCGACTGGCTCTCCTCTGCGGAGTGGTTCGACGGCTGGCGGCACGGCTTCCGCCCGCCGCCGGAGCCGTGGCCTGTCGCCAGGCCGACGACGTGGCTGCTGAGGACGGGCTGGCAGAAGGCGGGCGGGCCCCTCGATCTGAACGAGATCCCGGGACCGACCCCCGAGGGTGTCGCGAGCCGCGAACACTTCGCCCTTCGTCGCGAGGACCCGCGCTTCACGGATCCAGGAGACTAGGTCAGATACACGAGCAGCCCGAGCCCGGCCTCGGCCGCCTGCGCGACGAAGGGGCGCAGCGTCCGGTAGTGGCCGAGGAGGTACTCGAGCGCCTGCTCGCCCTCCTCCCAGATGGTCGGGTAGATCTCGGCGGCGGTGAGCGCGGCCGGGTCGAAGCGCCGTCGCAGATCGTCCTCGTCGAGCATCGCGAGCGCGTCGTCGATCAGCTGTACCGCCGCCGGGCGCAGCACGCGCGCGGGCCCGTAGCCCACGTCGACCTCGCCCACCGTCTCGCCGCCCACGGCGAGGAAGTCGAGCGGCGGCTCGCCGCCCCAGGCCTCGCCGGTGAAGAGGAAGTGGAGCCCGTGCCAGGCCTTGTCGAGGTCGATCACCTCGCCGTCGGGCTCCTCGAGGGCGCCGAGCACGCTGTCGGGATCGGCGAGCAGCGCGTCGAGCCGCTCCTCGCTCACCTGCTGCAGGTTCAGGATCATGCTCATCGCTCACCTCCTCCTCACGTGGTCTTGGCCTGGCACGCTGGCCGGGTCAGACGCAGGTGGCGCCCGCGCGAACGCGCGCGCTGCTTCGGCACCGGCCGCCACTCGCTGAGGACGGTGGACGACGCGCGCGCTACTTCGGCACCAGCCGCCGCTCGCCGAGCACGGTGGTGTTGCCGTCGGGGTCCTGCGCGACGAGGCGCAGGAGGTGCGGGCAGGCCGAGAGCCCCGCGGTCGGCACCTGCCCCGAGAAGCCGACGTTCGGGCAGCCCGCGTACATCGGGTAGATCCCGCAGACATCGCTGCGCGCCCCCGAGACGGGCAGGGTGGCGGCGAGCTTGCCGTCCACCTCGGCGCGCACCGACGCGATCGCCGTGGTGTCGAGGACCCAGCCGGCGACCGCGAGCGGCGTCCCCACCGTGATCGGCACGTCCCCCTTCGCGGGTGCGTCGAGGACGCCGAAGGGCGGCCGCTTGGCGAGGACCAGGTCGAGCTCGCTCTTCACGGTGGCGAAGCTGCCCAGCGCGAGGTAGGAGAGCCCGCGCACGGTGCCGCCCGCCGGCAGCCCGAAGCTCACCTGGCCGCGGACGTTGTGGAAGTAGGGCGCGGTCGTGCCGTCGCCGCGCCAGCCCTGGAACGCGGTCAGCCCCTGGTCGTGGCCGAGGCCGACGCCGTAGTCCTTGGTCGCGCTCTGCCAGCTCACGTAAGGCCGCGGCGAGGTGAAGTTGCCGTAGTAGAAGCCGTCGTTCCCCGGCGTGGTCAGGTTGACCGTGGCGCCGCTGCCGTCGAGGAGGAGCGGCAGGTCGGGGCCGGGCGCGCCGTGCGCCACGTAGAGCGTGGGGAACTCCTGCGCGGTCGACGGGTGGCTGATGGTCTCCTGGCTCGTCACCTGCGTCATCACCTCGACCACGTGCTCGCGCACGAAGCGGAGCTCGAAGGTGTAGGTGACCCCGACCGGGACGCCCGCCGCCGGGCAGGCGCTGCTCACGCAGGTCGGCTTGTCCCAGTCGGGGTTCCACTGCACCGGCTGCACCACGAGCTGGAGCGCGTCGCCGGCCTGGCCGTGGCTCGTCACGCCGGCGCCGTGGTTGCACTCGTCGCCGCCCTGCACCGGGTTCCAGCCGAGGTAGGTGATCGAGCCCGGGCAAGCGCCCGTCGGACAGCTCGCGTTCCAGGCGCAGCCCTGCATGGCGCGCGTGGGATCGTAGAGGGCGATCTGCAGCTCGCGGCCGGTGTCGTTGGCGTCGATCACGTTCGAGCCGGCGTTGCCCGTGAGCCCGAAGAAGACGATGGTGCCGCCCCACTGCAGGCGCGCGCCGACCCGGATGTAGTCGGTCGGGCTCTTCAGGAAGACATCGGTGAAGGCGCCGCTGGTCTGCGTGAGGATGCCGCCGAAGCCGGCCGCCGGGTGGCGGACGGTCCAGGGGTCGGGCGAGGAGACCGGGTTGACGGGAGAGCAGACGCCGGTGTCGGTCTTCGTCGAGGGCTGGTCGACTCGCGGCCCGTCGCTTCGCGGCCCGTCCGTCCGCGGCCCGTCGCCGCGTGGCCCGTCGGGCGCGACCTCCGGGCGGGGGCCGTCGGGCCAGACGGTGGCCTCGCTGCTCGCCTGGTCTCGGCGTGCATCAGGGAGCGTCGTCGAGCCGGGGCAAGCGTCGAGGAGGAGGAGGCAGAGGAGTGCGGCGCGGGTTCGTGGCATGGGCCGGATAGTACCGCGGGCCGGGACGGACCGACATCCGGAGCGACCTTCTATAACTCCGCCTTAAGGAATTAGCTAGAATCAAGAGCGACGGCGCGCGGGGACCCCCGCTCGCGGGCCCCTCCCCACCCCTCGCGTCCTCGCGGGCGGGAGCCGTGCGGACCGCCACCGTCGGTGACCGCTGCGGGCGACGAGGGGCGGGGCCCTTGCCCCTCCCGCGGCGCCCCACGCGCCGTCGCCCTGGGTCGGACCTTACCTCGGAGGCAGAGGAGGGCTAATTGGGCTCCGACGTTCCGGACCGCGGCTTCGGCTTCGCTCGCTCTGGAGGCTCGAGCACCGGCTCCGGCTCGAGCACCGGCTCCTCGAAGTTGCCCTGCTCGCGTCCTGCGGACGCTCCGCGATGAAGGGCGAATTGTTCGTCGACGTCGCACCGCTCGGGAGGTCCGCAATCGAGCTCGGGGAACTCGTAGATCTCCGGCGGCTCGTAGGGCGGCTCGTGCAGGTCAAACAATTGCGGGTCCTCGCGGCCTCCGGCCGCTCCGGGATGAGACCGCCGCAATTCGCCCTGCTCGCCTCCTTCGGAGGCTCCGCGATGAAGGGCGAATTCGCCCTGCTCGCCTCCTTCGGAGGCTCCGCGATGAAGGGCGAATTCGTATAGGATGGAGTCCGACTGGAGGACCCCATGCCCCGACTCGCGCTCCTGCTCGTGGTCGTGCTGCCCGCCGTCGTCACCCTGACCGCCTGCAGCAGCAGCTCCTGCAGCAGCGCGTGCAAGAAGGTGGAGCGGTGCTACGGCGAGACCGGCAAGGCGCCGGCCTGTACGCTGAGCGCGAGCTGCGGCGCCGCCGAGCAGTGCCGCGCCAAGTGCATCAACAACGCGGGCTGCGGCGCCATCACCGGCGCCGACGTCACCGGGCTGAAGGGCCTGCAGACCTGCATCGCCGCGTGCGCCTCGGTGAAGGAGGACTCGGGGGTGCACCGCGACGGCGTGACCTGGTACGACGGCACGTCCTCGGGCGATGACCTCGGCAAGAAGCGAGACCTCTACAAGCCCTACTACGACCTCTACAAGTCGGCCGACCTCTACAAGCCCTACTACGACCTCTACAAGTCCCCCGACCTCCCGAAGGGCGGGGCCGCGGTCGGCAAGTTCTGCAACAACGTCCTGCTCGGCGGCCAGCCCTTCACGGCCACCTTCAAGCTCGGCACTGGCGCCAGCCAGGTCACCTTCGTCGCGGCCTCGGGCGCGTGCTCGCCGCTCGTCGGCACGGCGTGCCCGACCATCCCCACGGGGTCGAGCTTCGCCGTCGAGGTCCTGAACGGGAGCACGAGCCTGATGAGCGGCACCCTGAATGGCACCGTCGCCGCCGGCGAGGAGTGGCTCTTCCTGCTCGACGTCAACGCGAGCACCAGCCAGGCCGAGCTCACGGGCGGCAAGTTCAACACCGGCTACACCTGCAAGGACACCGACCCGCTCAGCAGCCCCTGAGCGGCGCTGCCCAGGTGATCAAGGCCGCGTGAGCTCTGGCCATGACGCCGCGCCCCACATGGTTCGAGCGCGTCCCCAAGGTCGAGCTGCACCTGCACCTCGAGGGCGCCGTCCCGCTGGCCGCGCTCTGGGAGCTCCTCCGCAAGTACGGCGGCGCGGCCGAGGTCGGCTCGCTCGCTGACCTCGCTGACCGTTTTCGCTACCGCGACTTCGGCCACTTCCTCGACACCTGGACGTGGAAGAACGGGTTCCTCCGCGAGTACGACGACTTCACCTTCATCGCCGAGGCGGTCGCGCGCGATCTGGCAGAGCAGCGCGTCCTCCACGCCGAGGCCTTCTTCTCCCCGACGGACTTCGCGCAGCACGGCCTCGAGCCCGCCCGGCTCGCCGAGGCGATCCGGAGAGGCCTCGACCAGGTCCCGGTCGTCAGCGTGCTGCTCGTCGCCGACCTGGTGCGCGATCACGGCCCCGAGCGCGGCGCGCGCACCCTGGCGGCGCTCGAGGGCACACGTCACCTGGGCGTGGTGGGCATCGGCATCGGCGGCTCCGAGCACCGTTTTCCGCCCGAGCCCTTCGCGGCGGTCTACGAGCGAGCGCGGAGCCTCGGTCTGCACACGTCGGCCCACGCCGGCGAGGCGGCGGGTCCCGAGAGCATCCGAGGCGCCCTCGAGGTGCTCAGGGTCGAGCGCATCGGCCACGGCACTCGCGCCTGCGAGGACTCGCGCCTGGTCGCTGCTCTCGCCGAGCGAGGCGTTCACGTCGAGGCGTGCCCGCTCTCCAACGTGCGCACCGGCGTCATCTCACGGCTCGCGCAGCACCCGCTGCGGCGGTTGCTCGAGGCGGGCGTGCGCGTCTCCGTCAGCACCGACGACCCGAAGCTGTTCGGCACCAGCCTCGCCGGCGAGCTGCGCGGGCTGCGCGAGGAGCTGGGCCTCGGCGCGGACGTGCTCCGCGCGCTCATCCTCCAGGCGGCGCGGGATTGCTGGCTCCCCGTGGAGGGCAAGCAGCGCCTGATCGCCGCGCTCGAGGGAGCGCCAGACTGGGCAGACCGGATCGAGGCGGGGTGACGCTCGGCGCGGGGGGAAGGCGGACTGGATCGAGGCTCACCGCGCGGGAGCGCCGGAGTGGATCGAGGCGGGGAAGGCCGCCCCGCAGAGCGCCGCCGCGGCCTCCGGCTGCTCCAGCTCGGCGGGGTGACGCTCGGCGCGGGGGAAGGCGGAGCGGATCGAGGCGGGGTGACGGTCAGCGCGCGGGCGCGGGCACCGTGATCTTGCGGCCGCTCCCCGCCTCGAAGAGCTGCTCCCACGGGGTGCGCGGGTGCTCGGGGTCGAGGCGGAGGAAGGCGCTGTCGCGTGGGTGGCCGAAGTAGACCCGTCGGCCCTCGACGGTCATCGGGCTCGCCCAGAGGTGGCCGTGCAGGTAGAGGTCGCGGCCGGGGTCGTCGGCGAGCCTGGCCAGCGTCTGCGGGACCACGTCGTCCCCGCGCGTGACCAGGGTGCGGCGGAGGCTGCCGAAGCTCCGGGTGCGCGTGCGCGTGAGCGCCACGGCGGCGCGATCGCTGCGCGCCTCCACCTCGGCGCGGCTGACCGGGAACATCGGGTCCGCGTGCGAGGCGACGAAGCCCTTGCCCACCGCGGCGATGGGGAGCGCCGTGAAGAGGCGCGCCAGCTCCGCGCGGAGCGGCTCGCCGAGGCTGGCGGAGACGAAGGCGCGTGTGCGCGTGATCTGCAGGGGCAGGTCACCCGGCGGGCCGTCGACCGGGCCGAGGTCGTCGTGGTTGCCGCGCAGGAAGTGGAAGTGCTCCGGGTGGGCGAGCTTCAGCTCGGCGAGGCGCTTCAGCGTGCCGAGGGACTCGCCCAGCTCCTCGCGCAGCTCGGCGTCGGTCATACCGCGGCGCCAGAGCTCGCCGCGGCGCTCGCTGTGCATGACGTCGCCGAGGCAGAGCACCTGCACGCGACCGGCGGCGAGGAGGTGCCCGTAGCTCTGCCCGCTCTGCGGGTCGGGCGTGGCGAGGACGGCGTCGAGGAAGTCCCGGCGCGCGTGGAGATCGGGGATGACCAGCGTGGTGAGGTCGGGCCGGAGCCGCACCAGCCCGGGGCGCTGCTCGAGGAGCTCGCGCGCGCCGCGGAAGGCCTGGCAGTAGGCGGCCGGCGACTCCAGCGCGGCCCAGGCGCGAGAGGTCGCCGGGGTCCCACGTGGCGCGCGGATCGGCCGCGCCTCCGCGGGCGCGGCGACGAGCACGACGAGAAGAGCCAGAGCTGGACGCATCCAGTTCAGGTCCAGCAACCTCCGGGCCAGCGGCACGCGGTGTCCAACGGCGCGAAGATCGGGGGCGGTCTCGCTCGCTGGCTGGGGCAGGGGGTGGCCGCCTGGGCAGCCGGTCTACGGAGTCCGGAGTCCCGCGTCGAGCGCCCTCGCCAGCCAG
>JAKLHH010000181.1 GCA_022710245.1 Myxococcota bacterium | reverse complement strand
GGGCCTGTGCAGGCCACCACGCGGCGCACGCCGAGCGCGAGCGCCTCCTCGGAGACGATCTTGAAGAGCCCGATCTCGCCGCTCCGCCCGACGTGGGTGCCGCCGCAGAGCTCCTTCGAGCGCGAGCCGATCTGCACCACGCGCACCACGTCGCCGTACTTCTCGCCGAAGAGCGCCATGGCGCCGAGCTGCTGCGCCTCCTCGTAGGGCTTGATCGCCGTGTGGCTCTCCACGTCGGCGCGGATCTCATCGTTGACCCGGCGCTCCACCAGCTGCAGCTGCTCGGGGCTCATCGCCTCGAAGTGGCTGAAGTCGAAGCGCAGGTGCTCGGGGGAGACCTCGGAGCCCTTCTGCGCGACGTGCGTGCCCAGGGTCTCGCGCAGCGCGAGGTGCAGGAGGTGCGTCGCGCTGTGGTTGAGGCGGACCCGCTGCCGCCGCTCGTGGTCGACGGAGAGGTGCACCCGCGCCCCGCGCGCGAGCGTCCCCTCGAGGACGCGGCCCTGGTGCACGATCAGCTTGCCGCCCGGCTTGAGCGTGTCGGTCACCTCGAGCGCACCGGGCTGTCCCTCACCGCTCCGCTCCGGCGCGGCGTCGCCGCTTCCTCCCGGGCGCCCCCAGGTGATCCGCCCGGCGTCGCCGACCTGGCCGCCAGCGCGGCCGTAGAACGGGGTGGCGCGGGTGACGAGCTCGACCTCCTCGCCCGCCGCGGCCTGCTCCACCAGCGCGCCCGCACGGAGCACCGCCAGCACCTCGCTCTCGCCCTCCTCGCTGGCGTAGCCGAGGAACTCCGTCTCGCCATGCCGCTCGGCGAGCTCCTTGTAGATCGCCGCCACGGCCTCGTCGCCGACCCGTGTCTCGGTGGCGCCGTGGGTCTTGATCACCCACTCGCGCGCCGCCTCCTCGTCCACGCTGAGCCCCGCCTCCTCCGCGATCAGGCGCGTCAGGTCGACGGGGAAGCCGTCTGTCGCGTAGAGGTCGCCGACGAAGGCCTCGGGGAGCCGCCGCTCGCCGGCGCCCTTCGCGCGCTCGACGGCCTCCTGCACCTTCTGCAGGCCGCGTCCCAGCGTGCGGCGGAAGCTCTGCTCCTCGGCCTGGGTGATGGTCTCGATCACCTGCGCGCGCTCGCGGAGCTCGGGGAAGAAGCCGCCCATTCGCTCCACCACGCTGGCGCAGACCTTGTGCAGGAAGGGCTCCTCGAGGCCGAGGAGCTTCCCGTGCCGGATCGCGCGGCGCATGATGCGGCGGAGCACGTACTCGCGGCGTCCCTTCTCGGGGAAGACGCCGTCGGCGATGCAGAAGGCGGTGGCGCGCGCGTGGTCGGCGATGACGCGCATGCTGACGTCCGCCTCGGGCTCGGCGCCGTACCGCTTGCCGGCGAGCGCAGCGACGACCTCGATGTGCGGCTTCAGCAGGTCGGTCTCGTAGTTCGAGGTGACGCCCTGCACGACCGCGGTCAGGCGCTCGAGGCCCATGCCGGTGTCGACGCCCTTGGCCTTGAGCGGCTCCAGCGCGCCGCCGGGCGTGTCGCGGAAGAACTGCATGAAGACGAGGTTCCAGATCTCGACCCAGCGATCGCACTCGCAGGCGACGCCGGCGCAGACCTCCTCGGGGCAGGGCAGGTGGTCACCCTGGAAGTAGTGGATCTCCGAGCAGGGCCCGCAGGGGCCGGTCTCGCCCATCGCCCAGAAGTTGTCCTTCTTGCCGAGGCGCAGGATGCGCTCCTCGGGGAGCTTGATCTCGTCCCGCCAGATGGCGAAGGCCTCGTCGTCGCCGGGGACGCCGTCCTCGCCGCGAAAGACGGTGGCCGCCATCCGCGTCGGGTCGATCTTCATCACCTCGGTGAGGAACTCCCAGCCGAAGCGGATCGCGTCGCGCTTGAAGTAGTCGCCGAAGGAGAAGTTGCCCAGCATCTCGAAGAAGGTGTGGTGGCGCGCGGTGCGGCCCACGTTCTCGAGGTCGTTGTGCTTGCCGCTCACGCGCAGGCACTTCTGCGACGAGGTCGCGCGCTTGTAGTCGCGCGTCTCCTTGCCGACGAAGACGTCCTTGAACTGCACCATCCCCGCGTTGGTGAAGTAGAGCGTCGGGTCGTTCGCCGGGACCAGCGACGAGCTGCGCACGGCGCGGTGCTGCTTGGAGACGAAGTAGTCGAGGAACTTCTGGCGGACGGTGTTGGAGTCCATCTCTTGGAGCCTCTTCTCGCCGGCGTCGTCGCCGGACGGAGGGGGTTTATAGCATGATTTTGCCCTTCATCGCGGAGCCTCCGGAGGAGGCGAGCACGGCAAAATCATCCGGAGGGATCTTCGAAGGTCCGCACTTCGCCCTGGCAGGCCTCAGGTCGCGAGGAACACGCGGATCTCGCGCTCGAGCGCCGCGGGCTGCTCGAAGGGGACGCCGTGCCCGCAGTCGAGCTCGACGAGGCGGCCGCGCGGCAGGGCGGCGAGCATCCGCCCGGTCACCTCGGGCGAGAGCACGTCGCTGCGCGTGGCGCGGACGAGGAGCACGGGGCACTCGAGGCGCGGGAGCTCCGCCCAGAGGGGCGCGGACTGCAGCTCGCCGCTCGCCAGCTGATCGAGGAGGCGCGGGTCGGTCTTGAAGGTGACCTGCCCGTCGGGGAGCGTCCGCAGCGCGTGGCGGAGCTGCTCCCGGGTCTCGCCGGGGTCCGCGCAGCGCACGGCGGCGACCAGCCGCACCGCCTCCTCGAAGGAGGCGAAGCTCCGCGGCGCCACCGCGGCCTGGCGCCGGATCCGCGCCAGGCCACCCGGGGCGGTCTCCGCCGGCGCGTCGACGAGGACCAGGCGGCTCACCTGCTCCGGGTGAGCCGCCGCGTGCGCGATGGCGACGCGGCCGCCGAGCGAGTGCCCGACCACCACACAGGGCCCCAGCGCGAGCGCCTCGATCACGGCGGCGAGGTCGGCGGCCAGCGTGACCACGCGGTAGTCTCCGTCGGGCGCGGCCTCGCTCTCGCCGTGACCGCGGAGGTCGAGGGCGAGCACGCGGTGCTCGGGCGTCAGCGCGCGCGCCACCCGGTCCCAGGACCTCGCCTGGCCGGTGATGCCGTGGAGCAGGAGCAGCGGCGGCGCTCCGGGCGGGCCCCAGTCGTGGCAGCAGAGGCGCAGCCCGTTCATGGTCACGGAGGTGGTGCGCGGGTCCATCGGCGCAGCCTGCCGCGACGCCGCGGAGAACGCAACGAGCTTAGTAGTAGACCACCGTCACCCGGTGCCCGGCCTCCTCGGCCACGTAGAGCGTCCCCTCGCCGGCGACCACGATGCCCTGCGGCTGGGCCAGTCCGCTCACCACTGTCGACACCACCCCATTCTCGACCTTGCGGAGCTGACCGCTGCCCGAGTCGGCGATGAAGAGCCGCCCCGCCGCGTCCATCGCCAGGCCGCTCGGGTAGCTGACCTGCGCGGTGGCGAGCGGGCCATCAGCGGTCCCCACCACCCCGGTCCCGACGTAGGTCGTCACCTGTCCCCCGGCGAGGGCGCGCACCTGGTGGTTCCACCCGTCGGAGACGTAGAGCGTGGCCTTGCTGAGGTCCCAGCACATGTAGCCCGGGTTGGCGAACTTTGCCGTGGCGAACGCGCCCTGCGCGAAGCCTGGCGTCGAGCCGGCGTAGGTCGACACCTGCCCCCCGGACAGCTGTCGCACGAAGGCCCCGTCCCACTCCGAGATGAAGACCGCGCCGCTGCCGCTCCCATCGAGGATGAGGCCGTGCGGGCTGTAATAGAGCGCGGCGGCCGCCGGGCCATCGACGTGACCCATGCCCTCGCCCGACAGGGTCGAGAGCTGCCCACCCGCGAGGAGGCGCAGGCGGTGGTTGCTGTGGTCGGCGATGATCAGGCCGCCCTGCGCGACGAGCAGGCCGGCCGGGTGGTTCAGCCGGGCCGTCAGCGCCGGACCGTCCGCCATGCCCGCGGCGCCGCTTCCGGCCGCGTCGCTGACCACACCAGCCTCGATCCGGCGGACGCGCTGCCCGTCCCACTCGGAGACGTAGAGCGTCGCGCCGTCGAGGACGAGGCCGTGCGGCCCGGTCAGCTGCGCCTGCAGCGCCGGGCCGTTGCTGTGGCCAGCGACGCCGGTCCCGGCCAGGGGCTGGACCAGCGGGCGGGGCAGGTCGGAGCGCGGCAGGTCCTGACGAGGCAGGTCCTGGCGAGGCCGATCCTCGAGCGCCGTCTCCTGGCGGTACAGATCCTGGCGCGCCAGGTCGGAGGTCCTCTCGCTCAGCGTGTCCGCCGGCGGCTGCGGCCCGTCCTGGCCGCGATCGCTGCCGTGCGGTGGAGCGAAGCCTCCTCGAAGGCAGCTGCCCGCGACCACCACCAGGGCCAGCAGACACAACCGCATGATCACATCATACCCGAAGCGGGTGCAGCGCGCCCTCGACGGCCGGCACGCACCTGCTAGCCTGAACGGATCGGGCCGGAGGCGGTCCGGGCGAAGGGAGGCGAGATGGAGCAGAGAGACGAGTGGAAGGAGCAGGGGCACGTCGAGGCGCTGATCCGCGAGGCGCGCGTGGTGATGCTGACGACGGAGGCGCCCGACGGGACGCTGCGCTCGCGGCCGATGGCGGTGCTGCAGGATCGGCTCGACGACGGCTGCCTCTGGTTCTTCACCGAGCGCCACTCCGGGAAGACCGACGAGGTGAGGCAGGAGCACCAGGTCTGCGTGGCCTACGCCTCGCCGGAGAAGGAGTCGTACCTGTCGATCTCCGGGACGGCGGAGGTGGTGGACGACCGGCGCAAGGCGGAGCAGCTCTGGCGGCCGGCGGCGCGCGCGTACTTCCCGCGCGGCCCGCAGGACCCGGCGCTGACGCTGCTCCGCGTCCGCGTCGAGACCGCGGAGTACTGGGATGGGGCGAGCAGCCGCATGGTGCAGCTAATCAAGTTCGCGAGGGCGATCCTCACCGGCACCCAGCCCGACCTCGGCGAGCACGGGAAGCTCACGCCGAGGTAGCGGTCGGCTTCACTGCGGCCGGACGGAGGCGGGGACGAAGCGCTGCGTCGTCGTGCAGCTCTTGGCGCCTTCGCCCTTCGGTCCGCTCATCATGCAGATCTCGGCTTCCTCGAAGGCGCCGCCCAGCGCGACGGGCTGCCCCAAGGGCACGGGGGACGGCAGCTCGCTGCTGCAGAGCCGGACCGCGTCGGCGGTGAAGCTGCAGCAGGAGTCCGTCGCCAGGAAGGCGTCGAGCCAGCAGCGCTGGACGCCGCCCTCGGCCACCCAGGGGACCGCCTGCATCATCTGGCTCGAGCAGAGGGTGCCGGTCAGGGTCGCCTCCGTGTCGTCGACGGGGACGGCGCGTCCGTCGCAAGCGGGGATGGCGGAGAGGGCCAGGACGAGCAGCAGTGCTCTCGACGGACGGTAGGCTGACACGATGAGCGCCTCCTCGGCAGGTCGTGCCCACGCCGGAGCACGCCGCATGCCGAGAGGAGACGGCGCGTGATTTCGAGCCGGTGCGCGGCCGGCGTCGCCGACGGCTCCGACGTGCGTGTCAGGGCTGCGAGACAGGGTGGCGCAGGTGTGCGCCAGGTCGTGACCCAGAGCGGACGCTCGCTGGACGGACCATCCCTCAGCCGCCCCGACCCATCAGGGCAACTGGATGGGGACGCCAGTCAGCCGCGCTTTCTCCCACGGATCACTTCCTCAACGAGATCCCACCCTGCCGAGGGAAAAATGACGCCCCCCGGCGCGCCCCGCGCGGCCGCCGGCCGGGCACACTTCCCGAGCAATGTGGAGGAACTCGACTCTCTCCCCGAGGCTGGTCCCTCGCTTGCTCGGTGAAAGCGGCGTGACCCGCAGCGCGAAGGGCGTGGCCTGAAGGGCCAGGGCCCGTCGCGCACCAGGGCCGCACCGCAGCACAGCAGCAGAAACCGTCGTCGAGCCTGTCTTGCAGGAGGGGAGAAGTGACAGAGCACGTCGCTCGTCTGTCCAGTCTGTCCGCGCTCGAGCGGGCCGTCGCGGCGGTCGCCGCCGCGCGACGCCCGCGCGTCGCTCGCTGGTGGAACCGTCCGCTGCCGCTGCCGCGCTACCTCTTCGAGGCGGTGGTCCTCGTCGGAGCGCTCGCCGTGGTGAACCTCGTCTGGCTGCCGGGGCGGCCGGGCTTCGACGGGCTGGAGCCGAACCCGTTCTGGGCGCCCGTGCTGCTGCTGGCCGCGCGCTACGGGTTCCGCGCCGCGCTGCTCACCGCGCTCCTCGCGAGCGGCGTCCAGCTGACCCTGCTCGGGGTCGCGATCGAGCAGCAGCTGCCCGCCTGGCAGGACCTCGCGGGCTGGCGCTACGCGCACTCGGCGGTGCTCTTCATCCTGGTCGGCAACACCCTCGGCCTGCTCGTCGATCGCCAGCGGGTGCGGAGCGCGCGCCTGCGCCAGCAGCTCGTCGAGCTCGAGGAGAGCCGCGGCGTGCTGCTGCGCGAGGGAGCAGAGCTGCGCGCGATGAACCACGAGCTCGCCGCGCGGGTGGTGAGCGCCCGCGTGAGCCTGCCCGCGCTCTGCGAGTACGCGCGGCGCCTGGACGAGCCCGGTCCGGACCGGGCCCTCGCCACCCTCTCGGAGCTCGGCGCCGAGGTGCTGCGGACGCGCCGCTGCGCCGTCTACGTGGTGGCCGGGCGCGGGCTGGTGCTCCACAGCGTGAACGGCGAGCGCGTCCGGCGCGGCGCCCGGCGCGCGTTGCCGCTCGAGCTCGAGGCTGCGCTCCTCGACGAGCGGCGGACGGTGACGCTCCACGACCTGGCCGCGCGCGGTCTCCCGCGCGACCTCTACCTCGGCGCCCCCCTCTGCGCGGGCGCGGGCGGCCCGGTCCGCGCGGTGCTCGCCGTCGAGGAGCTCGACTTCGTTCGCTACAACCCGACGACCGTGCGGCTCTTCGAGGTGATCGTCGAGTGGGGCACGCTGGTGCTCGGGCGGAGCGCAGAGCCTGCGGCGCGGGAGGAGCCGAGCGCGCGCAGGAGCGAGGCGGCGTCGACGCCGCATGCCAGGCCGCACACCATGGAGAGGGGGGAAGAGCGATGAGAGGGTTGCGTGTCGACCGCCGGCAGTTCCTGCAGCTCAGTGGCCTCGGTGGGCTGGCGCTCGCGGCGCTCGGCCCCGCGGGGTGCAGCGTGCTCCGCGCCGAGTACCCGGGACCGGACTGGTCCCGCCACGCGCGGGTCGCGGGGGAGGGCTTCTTCGCGGGCTACAGCGACGCCCAGCTCGAGGAGACGCTCGACCGCCTGGTCGAGGCGGGCGCCAGCGTCCTCGAGGGCGACTCGAGCCTCTCCGACTACCTGGGCGAGGTGCCGCTGGCGCAGGCGCTGGAGCAGATCCGCCGCGTCACCGAGGCGGCGCACCAGCGCAACCTCCGCGTGATCTGGTACTACCCCGCGCTCGAGGTGATCACCCCGCACGGGGCGGACCCGGCGGTCTCCACCATCTCTCGCGAGCACCCCGACTGGGTGCAGGTCTCGATCGACGGCAAGCCGAACGTCTTCACCGGCAGCCAGGAGCACTGGGTCGACCCCGACGCGGAGAGCGCCTGGATGTGCCACCTCTCGCCCTACCGCGACTTCTTCTTCGATCGCCTGCGGCGGCTGGCGCAGACCGGGGTCGACGCCGCCTGGATCGACGTGCCCCTCTACATGACCACCGCCGTCGAGTGGTGCTGCGCGAGCCCCTACTGCAACGCCCGCTTCCTGGCGGAGACCGGGCTCACCGCGCCGACCGCCGTCGACTGGACCAGCCCCACCTGGCGCCGCTGGATCGCCTGGCGCCACGAGCAGCTCAACCAGTTCTGCCTCGACCTGCTCAAGGCCGCGCAGGCGGTGCGCCCCGACTTCCAGATCGCCATCGAGACCTTCGGCGCCGACTTCAGCTCGGCCAACGTGATGGCGCTCGACGGCTCCTACCTCGGCGCGGCGCAGCCGCCGCAGCTCTTCCGCGTCTGGGAGGTCGACTCGGTGAGCAACACCTTCGGCATGAAGCCGGCCTCGGCCGACGACTGGCTCTGCAAGCTCCGCCAGTACAAGTTCGCCCGTGCCTGCGATCGCGGGCCGACCTGGGCCTTCTGCTATGGCTACGAGCCAGCAGACGCGGCGCTGGTGATGGGCTCCTGCCTGGCCGCCGGCTGCGCGCCCTACGAGACCCAGACGCCGCGGATGGCCGCCAGCGTCGGAGCGGACTTCCGCTCGCGCTGGTTCCACTGGATCCGCGCGCGGCGCGAGGCGCTCTTCGACGCCGCCTCCGAGGCGCAGGTCGGCGTGCTGCAGTCCTCGGCCTCGCGCGACTACGTCGACCAGAACGCCTGCGAGGGGCAGTTCGCGACCCACGTCTCGCGCACCACGGGGGACCCGACCTGGTGGTGCGAGGCGGCCACGGACGTCGTCGGCCAGGCGCCCTACCTCTCCGAGTACACGGGCCTCTGCCAGGTGCTCTCGCACCTCCACGTGCCCTTCCGCATCCTGCCGGCGCAGAGCCTGCGCGCCGAGGACCTCGCCGGCCTGCGCGTGCTCCTCTGCCCCGAGCTGCAGTGCGTGAGCCAGGCGCAGGCCGAGCTGCTGCTCCGCTTCGCCAGCGCCGGCGGCACGCTCCTCTTCACCGGCGCCGCGCCGGGGGCGAGCGATCAGTACGGCACCGTGGTGCCCGGCGGCCAGCTCGGGCCGCTGCTCGGCTTCGATGTCTCGCAGGCGGCGGCGGTGCCCGTCGAGAAGGAGTCGGTCGTCGGCAAGGGCAGGGTGCGCTTCGTCAAGGAGAAGCTCGGGCAGGGCTACCTCGTCAGCCGCAAGGAGACCTCGCGCGCGCTGGTCGCGAAGCTGGTCGCCGACGCAGGCGCCTCGCCGCTGCAGACCGACGCCGATCGGCTGGTGCACCTCGAGCTGACGCGCCTCGGCTCGAAGCTGCTCCTCCACGCCGTGAACTATCGAGGAGCGCAGACGCCCGTAGAGAGGACCAGCGCCTACCCCTTCGGCACCGCGCTCGCGCTGCCGCCGCAGGACTTCCAGGTGACGCTGCGCCTGCCCGAGGGCCGCGTGGCGGGTTGGGTCCTCCTCGAGTCGCCGGAGCCAGCCGGGGCGCCGGGCGAGGTGCCCTTCACGACCGCGCCCGGCACGGTCACCTTCCGCGTGCAGGTCGCCGCCTACGCGCTCGCCTCGGTGAGCCTCGCGTAGCCGCGAGCGGCACAAGGATCCCACCCAGGACGCGCTCGCGTACACGGGCTGGACAACGGCGCCGTTTCACCTATCCTGCCAGCGAGCCAGCCGGAGGAGGACTCGAGATGCTGCTCGTCGGCGACATCGGTGGGACCAAGACGATCCTCGCGGTCTACTCGGCGGAGCAGGGGCCGCGCGCGCCCCTCGCCGAGGCGACCTTTCGCAGCGCGGACCACCCCGACCTCGAGTCGGTGGTCCGCGAGTTCCTCGGCCGCGTCAGCCTCAAGGTCGAGCGCGCGGTCTTCGCCGTCGCCGGCCCGGTCCTCGCCGGCGGCGCGCGCATCACCAACCTCCCCTGGGTGATGGACGAGGTGGGCCTGGCGCGCTCGCTCGGGCTCGCCTCGGTGAAGCTCCTCAACGACCTCGAGGCGATCGCCTGCGCGGTGCCGTTCCTCGAGCCCGCGGAGCTGCACCCGCTCAACGTCGGCGCGCCGCAGCCCGGCGGGGCGCTCGCGGTGATCGCGCCGGGGACCGGCCTCGGCGAGGCGTTCCTCACCCGCGAGGGCGACGGCTACCGCGCGCACAGCTCCGAGGGTGGCCACAGCGACTTCGCGCCGACCAGCGCCGAGGAGCTCGAGCTCCTCCGCTTCCTCCTCGGCCGCTTCGGCCATGTCAGCTACGAGCGCGTGGCCTCGGGCATCGGCATCCCGAACCTCTACGCCTTCCTGCGCGACGTGCGCGGGCTGGCCGAGCCCGCCTGGCTGACGGCCGAGCTCGCCGCCGCCGCCGACCCGACGCCGGTCATCGTCAACGCCGCCCTCGAGGAGACGCGGTCCGCGCCGATCTGCGTCGCCGCGGTGGACCTCTTCGTCTCGGTGCTGGGCGCCGCG
>JAKLHH010000180.1 GCA_022710245.1 Myxococcota bacterium | reverse complement strand
GATCGAGCTCGGCGACGAGACCGCCCACCTCGACGAGATCTGCGCGCGGCTCGACAAGGCCTTCTCCGTCCTCTCCGACCCGACGCAGCGGGTCGAGTACGATCGCGCGCTGGCCGGCAAGGGCCCACCCAAGGCCCGCAACAACGCGCTGCGCGCCGAGGACCTCTGCCGCGAGGGGGAGGACCTCTTCGAGCGGCGGCGCTTCGCCGAGGCCGCCGTCGCCTTCGGGCGCGCCGCCCAGCTCGACGAGCAGGCCGAGTACCGGGCCATGCACGCGCTCGCCCACTTCATGGGCGCCGGCGAGACCGCGCAGGCCGCCGAGGAGGCGATGGTCGAGGTGCAGACCGCCATCGCCAGCGACCCCGGTGAGATCACCTGCTACCTGGTGGCCGCCAAGGTCAGCCGCTCGCTCGGCCACCTGGAGGAGTCCGCGCAGCACCTGCGCAAGCTGATCAAGCTCGACCCCACCTGCCAGGAGGGCTTCGACGAGCTCGAGGACCTGCAGCTGGAGGGCGGGCAGCTCGAGCAGCTCGAGCTCGACTACCGGCGCACGCTGCACCTCCTCGGGGATCAGGACGCGGAGTGGTCGGCCGTCCTCTGGCAGCGCCTGGCGCTCTTCTACCGTGACAAGGTCCTCGACGAGGACCGCGCGCGCCTGGCGGCCACCGCGGCCCTGCGGCTGAAGCCGAAGGACCGCGACCTGCAGGCGCTGCTCGCCGAGCTCAACCGCGCCAGCCCGGAGCGCTGGCCCGAGGCCGTGCTCGGCTACCGCTCGCTCCTGCGCAGCGACCCGTCGCAGGCCGAGCCGCTGCACCAGCTCTTCCGGCTGCACCAGGGCGCCGGCCGGCTCGACGCGGCCCTGATCGCCGCGAGCTGCGCGGAGCTGCGCGGCACGGCGAGCCCCGAGGAGCAGGAGTTCCTGGCCAAGCACCAGCCCGCGGGGCCGCGCCGGGCGGTGCGGCCGCTCGAGGCAGCGCTCTGGGACCGCCTGCACCACACCGACGACGACGCCGGGCTCGCCACGCTCTTCCAGGTGCTCGCCCCGCTGGTGCAGCGACTGCACCCGCTCAAGCTCGAGGACTTCGACGTGGACCGCGCCGAGCTGCTGCGGCGCGACACCCTGCCCGAGGGGCTGCGCGACTGGCTGACCTCGCTCTGCGAGGTGCTGGGCGTCCCCGCGCCCTCCATCGCGCTCAAGACGCACCTGGGGCCCGAGGTGCAGGCGATCGGCACCGACCCGGTGCTGCTCCTCATCGGCGACGGCGTCCTCTGCATGGACGACCACCCGGCCGAGCTCGTCTACCGCCTGGCTCGCGCCCTCAGCCTGCTCACCCCTGGCCGGGCGATGGCGACCTGGCGCCCCCGGCGCGTGCTGCGCGGCTACATCCTCGCCTCGCTGGTCGCGGCGATGCCGCAGCTCAAGGTGCCGGACCCCGACGGGCTGGTCGCCTTGATCGGCGCCGAGCTGGGGGGCTCGGCCGAGCTGACCGGCGCGGTGAAGGCGGCCGTCAGCAGCTTGCGCAAGCGCTTCGAGCACCTCAACCTCAGCGACTGGCAGCGGGGCATCCAGCGCTCGGCGGACCGGGTCGGCCTGCTCCTCTGCGGCGATCTCCTCGTCGCCGGGCGCGTGCTCGGCACCTCGGAGGCCGAGGCGCAGGCCGACCTCTTCGACTTCGCGCTCTCCGAGAGCTATGGCGAGCTGCGCACGAGCCTCGGCCTCGCGCTCGCCTGACGCCCCCCAGGGAGGGATACGACGATGAGCAGATCCGACGCCATCCAGGGCTCCGCCTTCCTCCAGCTCCTCCGCGAGCGGCCGGTCATCTTCGACGGCGCGACCGGGAGCAACCTGCAGCAGCTCGAGCTCACCGCCGATGACTTCGACGGCCAGGAGGGCTGCAACGAGGTCCTCGTCCGCACGCGCCCCGACGTCATCCGCGGCCTCCACGACCGCTTCTTCTCCGTCGGCTGCCACGTGGTGGAGACCGACAGCTTCGGCGCGAGCCGCGTGGTGCTGGCCGAGTACGGGCTCGCCGCGGAGGCCTACGACCTCAACCGGCGCGCCGCCGCGCTCGCTCGCGAGGTCGCGCACGGCTGGAGCCGCCCCGACCGGCCGCGCTTCGTCGCCGGCTCGATCGGCCCCGGGACCAAGCTGCCCAGCCTCGGTCACATCAGCTTCGACGATCTCGTCATCGCCTACCGCGAGCAGGTCGCCGGCCTCGTCGACGGCGGCGCCGACCTGCTGCTGGTCGAGACCTGCCAGGACCTGCTGCAGACGCGCGCTGCCATCTTCGCGGTGCGCCGCGAGCTCGAGCGGCTCGGGCGGCGGCTGCCGCTGATGGTCACCTTGACCATCGAGACGACCGGCACGCTCCTCGTCGGCAGCGACCTCGGCGCCGCGCTGGCCGCGCTGGCGCCGCTGCGCCCCGACCTCCTCGGCCTCAACTGCGCCACCGGCCCGCTGGAGATGAAGCGGCACCTGCGCGCGCTCTCGCAGAGCGCGCCCTTCCCGCTGGCCGCGCAGCCGAACGCCGGGCTCCCTGAGAACGTCGGCGGGCGCACCGTCTACCCGCTCAGCCCCGAGGAGTTCGCCCGCTGGCACGAGGGCTTCATCCTCGAGGAGGGCGTCCAGGTCGTGGGCGGCTGCTGCGGCACCACCCCCGAGCACCTGGCCGCGCTGGCCCTACGCGTCGACGGCCTGAAGCCCGCTCCGCGTGCGCCCGTGCTCGAGCCGGCGCTCTCCAGCCTCTACGCGCCGATGACCCTCGCCCAGGAGCCGCGCCCGTTCCTGGTCGGCGAGCGCACCAACGCGAACGGGAGCAAGCGCTTCCGCGAGCTGCTCCTCGCCGACCGCCACGACGAGCTCCTCGAGCTGGCGCGCGAGCAGGAGCGCGGCGGCGCCCACGCCCTCGACCTCTGCACCGCGTACGTGGGCCGGGACGAGGTGCGCGACATGCGCGAGTGCGTGACCCGCTTCACGCGCCAGGTGCGGCTGCCGCTCTTCATCGACAGCACGCAGCCCGAGGTGATGGAGGCGGCGCTCAAGCTCTGCGCCGGCCGCACCGCGCTCAACTCGATCAACCTCGAGGACGGCGAGGCGAGGGCGCGGCAGATCCTCGAGCTCGCGCGCGACTTCGGCTGCGCGGTGGTGGCGCTCGCCATCGACGAGGAGGGGATGGCGCGCACGGTGGAGCGCAAGCTCGCCGTCGCCGAGCGCCTCTACCGGCTGGCGACCGAGGAGTACGGCCTGGCGCCGGGCGACCTCATCTTCGACATGCTCACCTTCACCGTGGGGAGCGGCGACGAGACGCTGCGCGACGCCGCGGTGCAGACGCTGGAGGCGATCCGGCAGCTGCGCGCGCGGCTGCCCGGCGTGCTGACCCTCCTCGGCGTCAGCAACATCTCCTTCGGGCTCAAGCCCGCGGCGCGGCGGGTGCTGACCAGCGTCTTCCTGCACCTCGCGGTGGACGCCGGGCTCGACCTGGCCATCGTCGACGCCAGCAAGATCCTCCCGCTCGCGCGCATCGACCCGGAGACGCGCTCGCTCGCCGAGGCGCTCCTCTTCGATCGCCGCGAGGGGGGTGACCCGCTCCTCACCTACCTCTCGCACTTCGACGCGCGCGGCGCCGGCGCCGAGGCGGTCAGCCCCGAGGCCGACGAGCGGCCGCTCCGCGAGCGCCTCGCGCGCAAGGTCGTCGACGGCGAGCGCGGCGACCTCGAGCTCCTCCTCGCCTCGGCGCTGACGCAGCAGGGGCCGCTGGAGATCATCAACGACATCCTGATCCCGGCGATGAAGGAGGTCGGCGAGCTCTTCGGCTCGGGCCAGATGCAGCTCCCCTTCGTGCTGCAGTCGGCCGAGGTGATGAAGCAGGCGGTGAGCTTCCTCGAGCCGTTCCTCGAGCGGAAGGACCAGGCCTCGCGCGGCACGCTGGTCCTCGCCACCGTCAAGGGCGATGTCCACGACATCGGCAAGAACCTCGTCGACATCCTCCTCTCCAACAACGGCTTCCGCGTCCTCAACCTCGGCATCAAGGTCCCCGTCGAGGAGATGATCCGGGTCTGGCGCGAGGAGCGCGCGGACGCCATCGGGATGAGCGGGCTCCTGGTCAAGTCGACGGTGGTGATGAAGGAGAACCTGGAGGAGCTCCGCCGGCGCGGGCTCGAGCCGCCGGTCCTCCTCGGCGGCGCCGCGCTCACCCGGCGCTACGTGGAGCAGGACCTCCGCGCGATCTACGGACCGGGCGTCCACTACGGCAAGGACGCCTTCGAGGGGCTGGACCTGATGCGGCGGGTGATGGAGGGCGGCGAGGCGCCCGCGCGGCCCGCCGAGGTCAAGCCGGCCAACATCGGCGCGCTGCTCGCCCCGCACGAGGAGGAGCCCTTCCTCCACGCGCCCGAGGGGATCGAGCCCGCCGAACCGCCGCCGGCGCCGTTCCTCGGCAGCCGCCTGCGCGAGCTCCCGCTCGAGGAGGTCTTCGCGCTGCTCAACGAGACCACCCTCTTCCGCGGTCAGTGGCAGTACCGGCGCGGCAAGCTCGACGCCGACGCCTACCACCGCCTGATCGAGGAGGAGGTGCGCCCGATCTTCGAGCGCCTCAAGCGCGAGGTGGCCGCCGAGGGGCTGCTCCGGCCGCGCGCGGTCTACGGCTACTTCCGCTGCTCCTCCGAGGGCAACGACCTCATCGTCGAGGACCCGGGCGGCGGCGCGCCGGCGCGCTTCCGCTTCCCGCGGCAGCGCAAGCCCCCCTACCACTGCATCGCCGACTTCTTCCGCCCGGCGGAGCGCGGCCCCGACCTCTTCGGCGCCCTGGTGGTCACCGTCGGCGCGGAGGTCTCGGCGCGGATCGCGGAGCTCTTCGCCGCGCACCGCTACCGCGAGTACCTGCACCTGCACGGGCTCGCGGTGGAGGCGGCCGAGGCGAGCGCCGAGCTGATGCACCGCCTGATGCGCGAGGAGCTCGGCATCGCCGCGGCCGACGCGACGAGCGCCGAGGGCTTCTTCCGCCAGCAGTACCGCGGCTCGCGCTACAGCTTCGGCTACCCGGCCTGCCCCGAGCTCGAGGACCAGCGCGGGCTCTTCCGCCTCCTCGACCCGGCCCGTGTCGGGGTCAGCCTCACCGAGGGCGCCCAGATGGTGCCCGAGCAGAGCGTCTCGGCCTTCGTCGTTCACCACCCGGCGGCGAAGTACTTCGCCGTCTAGCTGACGGATCGAGCCAAGGCGACCGGGAGTCAGCCGGCCAGCCGCGCACACGCGCGAGGAGGAGTCGATGAGCACCGCCGATGACAGCGCCACCGCCCGCTGGGTCTGCACTGGCTGCGGCTACGTCTACGATCCAGCCGTCGGAGATCCCGAGCACGGCATCGCCCCGGGCACGCCCTTCGAGGAGATCCCCGAGGACTGGCACTGCCCGCTCTGCTACCTGCCGAAGTCGGCCTTCGACCCGGTCTAGCTATTCCCGGACGGAAACTAGCTAGTACACTGATCGCATGCGCTTGCGAACCCGCGACCTGGCGGTCCTGCTCCCTCTGACGCTGATCGCCTGCCGCGGCGAGAGCCGGCCGCCCGCGGACGCCACCGCGGCGGCCGAGCGCGTCGGCTTCCCCGACGGCGGCCGCGGCGACCGCGCCGGCGAGGCCGCGCGGTGCAGCGGCGAGGCGGACGTCTTCGCCGCCCCCGGCGGGAGCGGCGCCGCCTGCACCTGTCAGGCGCCCTGCGCGCTCACCGCCGCCCGCGACCGGGCGCGCGCGCTGGCGCCCACGCTCGCCCGTGACCTCGTGGTGCAGCTCGCCGGGGGCACCTACGCGCTCACCGCGCCGCTCGTCCTCGGCGCCGCCGACTCCGGCCAGGGCGGGCACGCGATCATCTACCGCGCGGCGCCGGGCGAGGCGCCGGTCCTGAGCGGCGGCCTCCGCGTCAGCGGCTTCCAGGCGGGCGCGAGCGGCGTCTTCACCGCCAAGCTCCCCGCCGGCACCCGCAGCCGCCAGCTCTTCGTCGGCGAGCGGCGCGCCACGCGGGCGCGTGGCCCGGAGCACCCGGCCGGCTTCGTCAAGCAGGCAGGCGGGTTCGCGCTCGGGGACGGGGCGCTCGCCGGCTGGCCCGACCGCCTCGGCCTCGAGGTCGTCGGCGTCAAGGAGTGGAAGAGCTTCCGCTGCGGCGTCAGCGCGGTCAGCGCCGCCGGGCTCACGCTCGTCGAGCCCTGCTGGAGCGCCTCGCAGGCTCAGGCAGGGGTCACCCTCGACGCCGTGCTCTGGCTGGAGAACGCCCGCGCGCTCCTCGACGAGCCTGGTGAGTTCTACCTCGACGAGGCCGCCGCGACGCTCGCCTACGCCCCGCTCGCCGACGAGGACCTCGCCAGCGCGACGGTGGTGGTGCCGGTGCTCGAGGAGCTGCTGCGGATCGCGGGCACCCCCGCCGCGCCCGCGCACGACCTCGCCTTCGAGGGCCTCACCTTCGCGCACGCGACCTGGCTCGCCCCGAGCAGCGCCGACGGCTATGCCTCGCTGCAGGCCGGCATCACCCGCCGGGGCGCCGCCGGCACCGCCACCCGGCCCCCGTCCCACGTCACCCTGCGCGCCGCGCAGCGAGTCCGCTTCACCGCGTGCCGGTTCGCCCACCTCGGCGGGGTCGCGCTGGGCCTGGAGGTCGGCGCGAGGGAGAACACCGTCGAGCGCTGCCGGTTCGAGGACGTCTCGGGCAGCGCCGTCTTCGTCGGCGACGTGACCCACGCCGAGGACCACCACCCGGACGACCCGGCGCTGATCGTGAAGGACAACACCGTGCGTGGTTGCTACGTCACGCGCGTCGGCGCCGAGTACTTCGACATGGTCGCGCTCTTCGCCGGGTACACGACGCGCACGACCTTCACCCAGAACGAGATCTTCGACGTCCCCTACACCGCCATCTCGCTCGGCTGGGGCTGGGGCTCGGTGGACCCCGGCGGCGGCGGCGGCTACACGACGCCGACCACCTCCCAGGGCAACCTGGTCAGCCAGAACCTGATCAGCCACCACCTGCGGCGGCTCCGCGACGGCGGCGGCGTCTATGTCCTCGGCGCGCAGCCGGGCTCGGTGATCAAGGACAACGTGGTCAGCGACCAGGGCTCGCAGTACGGCAACCTCTACCTCGACAATGGCTCCAGCGGCTGGACCGTCTCGGGCAACCTGGTGCTGGTGCCCACGAAGGAGGCCGGGGCCGACGTGGAGCGGAGCTACTGGCTCTACGTCCAGGTCTACCCGACCGTGGCCAAGGGCAACGTCGTCGGGCTCAACTACACCAACGACCCGCTGCTCTTCACGCCGCAGCCGATCGACCCCTCGAACCAGGTGCAGACCTCGCAGGCCGCCGCCGCGGCGCCCGCCGCGCTGCGCGCCGGCGCCGGCTCACCGCTGCGCTCGCCGAACGTGGCGGTCGGCAAGCCGGTCAGCGCCTCCTCGGTCTACGACGCCGGCCACCCCGCGCCCCTGGCGAACAACGAGAACGCCTACGACGGCTGGTCCCCGACGGGCGAGGACCAGGCGGCCTGGTGGCAGGTCGACCTCGGCGCGCCGCACGTCATCGACGCGGTCGAGGTCGTCTCACGCTGGGGCTACGATCAGCCGGCGACGCGCCGGAGCTACCGCGTCCGCGCCGCCGGCAGCGCGGACCTCGCCGGCGCTGTCGTCCTCGGCGAGGTGGGTCCAGCGCCGCTCCCACACCGGGCCATCTTCGCCCTCGAGCTGGGGGCGCCGGTCACGGCTCGCTTCATCCGCGTCGAGAAGACCGCGCCGGAGTACTTCTTCCTCGCCGAGGTGCGGGTGCATGGGACGGCAGTGAAGTAGGTCGCCGCCGAGGTGCGGGCGGTGCGCTGCTCGCGCTGCTCGCGGTGCTACAGGTGCTTGGCCACGAAGTCCCAGTTGACCAGCTGCCAGAAGCTCTCGACGTACTTCGGCCGCGCGTTGCGGTAGTCGATGTAGTAGGCGTGCTCCCAGACGTCGCAGGTGAGGATCGGCGTCTTGCCCTCGCGGAGCGGGTTCTGCGCGTTCGAGGTGGCCTCGATGGCGAGCTTGCCGTCCTTGTCCTTCACCAGCCAGGCCCAGCCAGAGCCGAACTGACCCACGGCGGCCTTGCTGAAGCGATCCTTGAACTCGCCGTAGCTGCCGAAGGCCTTGGTGATCGCCTCGGCGAGCTTGCCCTGCGGGTCGCCCCCGGCCCTGGGAGCGAGGCAGTTCCAGTAGAAGCTGTGGTTCCACACCTGGGCGCCGTTGTTGAAGACCGGCCCCTCGGCGCCGCGGATGATGTCCTCCAGGGTCTTCCCATCCCAGGGCGTCCCCTTCACCAGGTTGTTGAGGTTGGTGACGTAGGCCGCGTGGTGCTTCCCGTGGTGGTACTCGAGCGTCTCCGCGGAGATGGTGGGCGCGAGCGCGTCCTTGGAATACGGCAGCTCCGGCAGCGTGAAAGCCATGTTCTCCTCCTGTGGTTGGCGCAGTCCTCCCCGAACACCCGCAGGCTTCGCGCATGCCCGCTCTGGCGGGGATGGGCAGCTACTGTAGCAGCGCGCCGACCCGCTGCAACCCGTCTCTGCGGGCCCGGGTGGATGGCGCCGCGGTGCAGGTCAGGCGCGCCGGGCAGGTCCCCGCGCGGCCCGGCCGCGCCGGCACCGTCGTCAATCAGGTAACGGCGTCGACAATCTGACCCGCCACCACGGCCCCCGCCAGCGCGATTCTCGCGAGTTCTCCTCGCGCGGCGGTGGCATGCGGCCTGCACACTACCCCGCGGCGAGCCCCGTTCGCGTTAGGGCCGGATCAGGCAAGGAGGCGCCCTTGGGTCGCAGACGGCTGCTCCTTCTCGCGCTGCTCGGCGCCTCGACCCTCGGCTGCGGGCAGCGGCGGTCGGTCGCCCTCGAGGACCTCGGCGTCACGGATCGGCCCCGCGGCGACGGCTGCGGCGACGCGCTCGGCGACGCGGGACAGCCCAGCTGCCGCCCCGAGCCGGCGCAGCTCAAGCCCACCCTCTGGACCGACCCCCGCGGCCGCTTCTCCCTCGCCCTGCCTTCCGGCGTCCTGGTGCACCCCGTGTCCATCCCGGGTGCCGCGTCCCTCGAGTCCGCCGCCGTGCTCGGCCAGGGCAACGTCGCGGCCCTGGCGGCCACGCGCGCGGCCGGGCTCGAGCCGCTGGCGGAGGTGGCCGGGATCCAGGCGAGCTTCGCCGCCGCGCTGCAGGCCGAGGGGCTGGGCGTCCTCTCGGTGCGCGCGCTGGGCACCTCGGGGATCAGCCACGAGGGCGACCCCGAGCTGCAGCTCGCCACCTGGGACCTCTCTGCCCCGGCGCCGGTCGACGTCGCGGCGCTGCGGGACCGCCTGCTCGCCGCCGTGCTGGGCCGCGCGCCGGGCTCCCTCGGCGGGCTCCCCGGACCCAGCGGGGCCACCGCCGTCAGGCTCACGCTGCGGCTGACGCTGGTCCGGCGCGCGGGGGACGCGGCGGTGACCGCGTCGGTGCTCCCCCAAGGCGACGACGAGAGCACGAGCTCCTCGCTCGCCGAGCTCGCCAGCGACCTCGCGGACGGCAGCGCGCTCGCCGCTGCGGGCGGCGCCACGGAGCTCGTCTGCGACGTCGGCAGCGTCGGCGGCCAGCCGATGGCCGACATCCTCTGGGTGATCGACGAGTCGAAGTCGATGGACGACAACCGCCAGGCGATCGTCGCCGACGCGAACCAGCTCTTCGCCAAGGCGCTCGCCGCGAACCTCGACTTCCGCATGGCCGTCACCGGCGTCCGCCGCCCCGACGGGTACGCCGTGATGGGCAAGCTCTGCGCGCGCGACTCCATCGCCCAGGCCGACGACGGCGGCGACGATCGGTTCCTGCTGCCGTCCGAGCAGAGCCTCTTCACCGCCTGCGTGAAGAACCCGCCGTACTGGGAGAACGCCTACGAGTACGGTCTGGTCAACACGCTGCAGGCGGTCAAGCGACACCTGCCGCGCGCCGCGGCCGCGCCCGACCGGCTGCGGCTGGGGGCGAAGGTCGCGATCATCGTGGTCACCGACGAGGCGCCGCAGGAGCC